>JAUWYM010000192.1 GCA_030615845.1 Thermoplasmatota archaeon
AGGGGAAAATATGAAGAAAAACAAAAAGCCCGCCTCCTTTCCTCATTTTGAAGCGATCTTTTATCTCAATATCCACATTTTTCTTAATATTTGTTATCTTGCATCATGTATACAGTTGTCTATTATATCTTTTTTGGAAAAATTATCGGCAATCAACATAAAAACAACAAAATCAGTAGCGTTTTCATGCTTTTGTTTAAAACAATGATCTTGGATAAAGACTTGTTTCTTTAACAAGAGATGGAATAATGTCTTCCCAGAAGAGAGCAGTGATATGAATGCCATGTAGTCCCTTTATCTTTTTAAGTTCCTTAATAAGCTCTATTGCAATTTCATATCCTTCACTTTTAGGATCAGCTGCATTTTTCATCCTACTATATATTGTATCAGGAATATCAACACCGGGAACATGAAATTTCATTCGTTCAGTCATCCGAAGTGATTTAAGCGGTGTCAAACCAGCAAGAATATGTACTTTTTTATCAAGCCTATTTGAATGTATTTCATCCATCCACCTATTAAATTTATCGAGGTTATAAACACTCTGTGTTTGAATAAAATCTGCCCCTGCTTTTATCTTTTTATGAAGACGATCAACCCGCAGTTCAAAAGGATCAGCGTAAGGATTTGCTGCAGCTCCGATAAATACATCTGGGTTTCTTGCAAGGATTTCATCTCCATTTTGAAAGATTCCTTCATCTCTCATGTTTTTAATCATCTGAATAAGCTGCATAGAGTCAATATCAAATACGCCTTTTGCTCCTGGATGATTACCAAATGATTGATGATCTCCAGTAAGGCATAGTATGTTTTTAATTCCAACTGCAGATGCACCAAGTACATCGCTCTGAAGTGCAATTCTATTTCTATCTCTACAAGTCATCTGCATAATTGGTTCTATCTTCATTTTAAGGAGAAGACAGCTCCCCGCCATACTAGACATCCGCACGACTGCTGTCTGATTATCTGTAATATTAAACGCGTCAGCAGATCCTTTCAACATCTCAGCTTTTTTTGTTATCTTCTCTGGATCTGAGCCTTTTGGCGGACCAATTTCTGCCGTTACAGCAAAAAAGCCTTCTGAAAGAACTTTTTGTAGATTACTTCTGTAATTCACGTTACAACGTCCTCCTCGTCTCAAGTGATTTTGACCAATCTTTAGGTTTTTGAATTTCTTCCAGTTGGTGAAGTTTCCCTCTTTTTTTAAGGCGTTTATAGATGATGTCCCACATGCAGTCCAACTCAGAATTTATTTCGCATTTTCCATTTATTGCTCCTCCACATGGGCCGTTAAGCATAGATTTAGGGCAACGTGAAACTGGGCAAAACCCATCAAACAAATCAAGAAGACACTCCCCGCACATGCTGCATCGTTTATCAAACTCATTGGCACGTACAATTTCACCTAGGAAGAGCGTGTCATTACCAGAAATAACATCTTTATCATCAAAAAGTTCAGAGATGGTTTGTACGCCATTACCACAAGCAAGAACAAGAATACTTTTTGATTTTTCTAATGATTCTTTATGAGGCTTTAATAAGCGTCGGTTGTTGTTACGATGACATGCCGGTTCTAAAACAATCCAACCTGAAACCTGAACGTTTTTCTTTTCAAACTCTTCTTTCATTGCAAGTACTTCTTCTTCACTACCAGTATGACATAATGTAGCGCATTCATTGCAACCAACGATAAAAACAGGGCCTTTGCCAACAGAAGTAAGTATCTCCTCGAAATCTTTCTGCTTTGTTATTATCATCGTGGGAAGTGATAGAAAACCCTTTATTAAAAATTTGTATGAACTATTGATATCCAATCTTATGACTTGAAACTGAGAAATTCAATAATCTGTTGTTTGTCATGTAATGTTTCAGTTGTTGAACCTACAGATATTGTTCCGCTTGTTTTTACATGATATCTCCAGTAATGGATAATAAATATCCTCGAATATTGAATATCAGATGTTTTCATTTGTATATCTACGTTAATGGGAATGCCTTTGTAAGAGTTTGTATCTTTTAATTGTAAGTCAAACTCAGTAGGGATTTGGTGTCGATGATTATTCTTAAAGTTTTTCAGGATAAATGTTATGTTATTTGGATGGATGCTATAGAACTCTCTTCTTTTCTGTACACTGTTTTTATCTTGATTTATTACTGTAAGTAAATCTTCTTTTTTGGGGGTTTGTATTGTATTTGCCCACGTTATATGTAATGTATCTGCTGTGATTCTTCCCCAGAACCAACCTTGATTATTAAGTACTGTTGTAGGAGAATAACTCCAGTTATGATCATGATATCCGACGCCTTTCACAGGTATCGTCTGGCCATGAATTGTTATTGTTCCATCAACCGTTGCTTTTGGCAGCCCGACCGTCCAGCAGGCCCCTGATGTTTCAATTTTCCATCCTTTTGTAGTACCAACAAACGTTAGGTCAACCTTGCAATCATCAATTGTTAGTGAGATGTGGTATTTCCACTCTCCAGTTTTTTTATAATGTTGCTCATCAAACTCAATGACTGGGCAGTCATTAATCTTTACAATAGGTAGATCTTTTGAAGTATAGAAATTGCTAAAGAGATTTGATTTCAG
>JAUWYM010000135.1 GCA_030615845.1 Thermoplasmatota archaeon
GATTCATTCTTTTTTTAGCGCATCCCATCTTGCTAAAAAAGAATGATTATCTCCCAATTATCTATTTCGGGATGTAGCACAAACATATCACAAGTTTATATACCCGAAAATGAAATATATTTTGATTTAAAAGGAAAAAAACGCTTCTTTAAAATTGCCGATAACGGCACAATGAACTTCTATACTTACGAAGATAATGTCTCAAATTGTGAGATCTGTGGTAGATTACTAGATAAGATGGGCATTATCTGTAATGAATGTGGGACAATTTCACATAATAAAAAAGTATTTTTCTCTCATGGATTCTATTGCAAGAATTGTGGTAAAAGTCTTTGTAGGCTTTGTACAAGCTATTACACAAAATTCTTATTTTTTAAGATGCCATTGTGCAAAGATTGTGCTAAAATATCGATGAAAGATGGAAAAGTCGTAAAGAAATTTAAGCCAATTCGAAAATAATAAAACATGCAAAGTATTACTCCAAAATCTAATCATAAATAGTGATTATAGATAGTTTTTCTCCTTAGAAACTCTAATCATAGCCTCAATGTGCTTTTTTATTGACATGTATTAGTATATTATCAAAACACGTGATTATAGAATGAAAGCAAAAATTATAAATACTATAATGATTATAATAATTATAATAGTTATAGGATGTGATATGATATGACAAATACAACAATTTCAATTACACAACAAACAAAAAAGGCGTTACTCAGTCTTGGGACAAAAGGCGAAACCTATGATAATATCGTAAAAAAACTCATCAAACGATATGCATGGAAAAAAATGGATGAAAGATGGAACAAGATTCTTGCTGAAGACGAATTTATACCATTAGAAGAGCTGTGACCTGAATGGTATACACAGTTCTTGTATCCAGAACATTTCAAAAATCATTTCACGAATTACCAAAGAATACACAAGATAGAATAAGAAAACATTTACAGGAACTAAAAGAAGATCCAGTAACATCTCGACCACATTGTGACATTAAAGTATTGCAAGATACCGATCCGAAGAAATATCGACTCAGAATTGGAGATTATCGTATTATTTATTCTATTGATAAGAAGAAAGTAAACATCGTTGAACTCATTAAAAGAGAAGTTGGATACAGCAGATTATAACATTCTTTTCAATTATCAAAATACCTTACTATGGGATCAAAATCTAATCAATAGTTTGTGATTAGAGCGTAATTTTTCTTCGAGAAAAACATCTCAAAACTCTAATCATAGCCTCTTGATTAGAAAAACTAGATATTGCATCCATATCCAACCCTACATCCACTCCCTCATCAAAAAACCATAAAAATCATTTCTTCTGCTCGGGATAATCCGCCGGTCGCAATAATCGGTTCTTGATTGCCCATTCATAGAGTTTTTCGTTATGCTCACCGATAAAAACTTCTTCCCCAACTTTATGTTTCGTCCGCGTCGTCCAAATCGTAAACGACTTATGAACCACATATTTTTTCATACCAGTTCCAGACAGATACGCAAGATGCGCTTTTGAAAGATCAGTCAACTCTTTTTGCCGTTGCAACCGAAAACTCGTATAATTCCCAGTATACATCTTAATAGAGCCGCCATCCATGTAAAAAATCGTGTCCGCAACCATATCAAGAAACCTCCGATCATGCGAAACCGCAATCACGGTGCCTGTATAGGAATTTAAAGCACTTTCAATCGCTTTTTTCGAATCCATATCCATATGATTTGTAGGTTCATCAAGAAGCAAAAAATTATAAGGCTGTAAAATCAGTCGAAGAATAGCCAACCGTGCACGTTCTCCACCAGAGAGTTGCTGCACTTGATTAAAAACCATATTTTCTTTAAAATTGAACTGTCCCAGTAACGCCTTAGCGTCATTTTCAGATAGTTCACTATTATCTCTACGGAGCTCATCGATTAGATTGTTTTCAGGATTAAGTGAGAGATGCCCCTGATCAAAATACCCTGATTTCACCCCAGAGCTGACATCCAGCCTCCCCCCATCAGGATGCTCTTCACCTGTAAGCATCTTCAATAATGTGGTTTTACCGCAACCGTTGGGTCCAATAAGACCTATCTTTTGCCCAGCAAGAATCTCAAAATTTGCATGATCAAGAATAATTTTACTGACAAATCGCTTCCCAAGAGCATGCCCCTCTGCAACGTTTTTACCGGACTTGAAAACAGATTTAAAATGAAACTTAAGCAAATAGGATTTCAAAACAGGATTTTCAACACGCTGCACTTTTGCCAGCCGTTTCATTTTGCTTGCTATCTGTAAGTCATATTTATTGCGTCGTGACAATGTTTCAATCACCTTTTTTTGTCGTTGCATCTCGGCCCTGGATTTTTCATATGCCTGAATTTTAATATGTGCTCTGAGATGTTTTTGCTCCTCATATTCTTCATATGTCGCATTATACATTTCAAGATGATAGCCATCCATCTCAAATACCCTGTCAACAAGATCATCCAAAAGATACCGATCATGCGAAACAATCATGACTGCTTGCGGAAAATCAACGATCTGTCGCTCTAACCATTCAATTGTTTCAATATCAAGATGATTCGTGGGTTCATCGAGAAGTAAAAGATCGCACTCTTTGGGTTGTGCAAGTACACTTGCAAGAGCGATTTTCTGCCACTCACCACCGGAAAGAGCATTAGGTTTTGTAGTAGGTGGAAGATCTGGCAGTCCAATCTCTTTCAAAATACGACGTGCAGCTTCCCAACGCAAGGAACTAGTAGTCCGACTCGCAGAGACCTTAAGTTTCCTTATACTCTCAAGAATATCCACATAGCGTGTTGAATTGTAAATCTCGGGATCCTCTAATTGCATTTCATATTCTCTGATTTTTTGCTGAATTGTATCTGACTGTGTGGTACGTATAAAAAAATCATATACTGTTTCATCAAGCGAGCTTATGGGCACTTGATCCAAATATCTAATCTGCAGGTTGTCTTTTCGCCAGACTTCACCAGAGCTTGCTCGCTCCCATCCTAAAAGAATCTTAAATAATGTCGTTTTCCCGCAACCATTTGGGCCAAGAAGTCCAATGCAGTTGTCGGGGTAAACATCAAATGATGCATTTTCAAAAAGGAGCTTACCTTCGATTGTTTTAGATAAATCACGGACTTTAATCAGGACGTCCATTGAAGGGGATAACAAAGTTCTGTTGTATATCATTTCGGTGCCAGAAATCAAAATACATTCTGATCATAGCCTCTGTAAAACAAAGATTCATTGTGCTGTCAAACTCTAATCAAAACCTTGATTAGATTCTATTCCCACTCCCATAAAAATTATAACGAGACGCCCATAATAGCCTTTTGATGCAACACTGAACTTAAATCATGGTTCTGTGGTTTTTTACCGGTAAAAGCGAGTTCAAACCTTGTCTGCCCCTCAAATAAAGCTTTTTAATAAAAATCATTTACTTATATGATATGGCAGCACAATATTGTCTTACGCTTGCGGTAAGTATCATTATTTTTCTAATTACATCAATAGAATACAGATACGGTAAGGTTCTTAGTAAATTTTCTTTGAGAACAATTAAACGTGAAGAAAAACCTCGTGCCTTTAAATTAGTTATTGGAATGCAAATCCTGTTTGGTATCGTGTTACTGGTGCTCTCAATTTATATTTTTTACCAGTAAAAGAGAGATGGTTGTGTGGAATTGGTTTATGACCCTAACAAGCGTCTCAGTATTGGAAATAGATGTGGGTGTTGCTCTAAAAATTCCATAAATG
>JAUWYM010000088.1 GCA_030615845.1 Thermoplasmatota archaeon
TAATAACTCATTCTAATTAGTGAAATGTTTTCACGGGGGACCTAATTCATGGAAGAAGAGAATTTAACATTTGAAGATGGTATAATAATTTGTAAACATATATATCAATGTGCTATCCATAAAACACTTCATGGCGTACCAGAAGAATGGGATATTTTTTATAAAACACATGAAACTTTAGAAAAACTTGATAAAGAGTTAAATAACGATCGTCTGTATGAAGTATTATTCAAACTCAATATGGATGACATCTACGCCAAAATGTAAAAAACAAACCTTTTAATAAAGCATCATCTTCTCGTTTTTTGAATTATGCGTATAGCTATACTATTGCGAGATAGATGTAAATCAAAACGATGTGCCCATGAATGTATAAAATTCTGCCCTAGAGTGAGAGCTGGAGACGAAACAATAGTCATGGGAGATGAGAAAAAACCCATTATCTCCGAAGAGTTATGCGTTGGTTGTGGCATATGTATCAATAAATGTCCCTATGACGCCATTAAAATCATTGGACTTGCAGAAGAATTAAAAGAAGATCTTGTTCATCAGTTTGGAAAAAACAGATTTAGACTCTATAGACTTCCCATTCCAAAAGCAGGAAGCTGCACTGGAATACTTGGACAAAACGGAATTGGAAAAACAACAGCAATTCAGATTCTATCAGGACAAATAAAACCTAATCTTGGAGATTACGAAAAAGAACCACAATGGGAAGATATTCTTGATTATTATGCTGGAACAGAACTTCATCAACATTTTAAAGAAATAGCAGATTCTAAAATCTCCAGTGTTTTAAAACCTCAATACGTCGATAAGTTACCCAAGATCATTAAAGGAAAAATAAGACATGTGCTCGAAAAAGCAGACAACTCAGGTAATTTTGACAGCATCGTTGAAAAGCTAGGACTAGAAGGTATTCTTGATAAAAAAATAGAAAAAGGAACAATTTCTGGAGGGGAACTACAACTTGTTTCAATAGCCGCATCACTCATTAAAGACGTGGACCTCTATTTTTTTGATGAGCCATCCTCATATCTTGATATCTACCAACGATTAAAAGTTGCACGAATTATTAGAGATCTGTCAAAGGAAAAAAAAGTCATTGTTGTGGAGCATGACCTTGCAGTACTTGATTTCTTATGTGATAATGTTCACATCATGTACGGTGATGAGGGCGCCTATGGTGTCGTCACGTTTCCACGAGGTGTTCGACATGCAATCAATACCTACCTCTCAGGATATCTTAAAGAGGAAAACATCAGATTTGGTGAAAAGATAGAGTTTTTTGCACATCCACCGAAGCAACGTCAGGAAATGAGCGTTCTTGTTTCATATGATAATCTTACAAAATCATTCGAGGAGTTTACTCTTAAAGTTGAAAGAGGCACCATCAGACAAGGAGAAATCATCGGTGTTGTCGGCCCCAATGCTATTGGAAAAACAACGTTTGTGAAGATGCTTGCAGGAGTTACAAAACCAACCGAAGGCAAGATAGAATATGATCTCAAAATAAGCTACAAACCACAATATATCTCTCCAGAATATAAAGGAACATTAAGAGAGTTTTTTGAAACAACAGCACAACAGTTGTTTACCTCTTCTTTTTTCAAAGCAGAGGTATATGAACCCATGCATCTGAAGTATCTTCTTGACAGACAACTTGATACACTTTCTGGCGGTGAGTTGCAACGGGCTGCAATTGCCTCATGTCTTGTAAAAGAAGCAGATATCTTTCTTATTGATGAGCCATCTGCCTATCTTGACAGTGAGCAGCGGATGCTTGTATCAAGAATGTTACGAAGGGTGATTGAAAAATCAGGGAAATCAGCAATGGTCGTTGACCATGACGTCTATTTCGTTGACATGGTAAGCGATGCACTTGTAGTATTTGACGGTGTTTCCGGAAAGCATGGGAAAGCGCAAGGTCCATATAGCTTGCATGAAGGCATGAATCGATTCTTAAAAAATGTAGATATTACCTTCCGTAGAGATGAAGATACACAACGACCAAGAGTAAACAAACCAGATTCCTACATGGATCGGCAACAAAAACAAAACGGAGAATATTATTATAGAATGTAAAAACATGGTTTTTTAAAAAAACTAGATATACGATCTCTTGTTTTTGTGTTCTTATGATTGAATGGATTCTTTTAGTCTTTCTGTCATTTCTCCCGCCTCTAATTTATATGGTGTGGATTAGAAATACAGAAAAATACTATCGGGAAGGTTGGAAACCTATAGTTTTGTGTTTCCTGTGGGGTGCAAGTATTGCAATAATTGCTGCAGTTATCTTAGAGATATTGTTGGGAATCCCACTTGCTATTTCAATACACGATAGTAATATGGTTTCCCTATTAACAGTAGTAATCGTGGCTCCAATTGCTGAAGAATTTACCAAGCCTCTTGTGTTGCGGTTAAAAACTGTGAAAAAAGAACTTGATGAACTAGAAGATGGTCTCATCTATGGTGCCGTTGCTGGTCTTGGGTTCTCAGCAACGGAGAATCTCATCTACGGGTGGAGTTTTCTTTCAGAGGGATTACTTATCTTTTTCATTCTAATAATCATGAGAAGTGTCGGAGGGTGTCTCCTTCATGCATCTGCGACCGCATGGACGGGATACGGCTATGGAAAAACGATTATGAAACATGCTTCAGTGTTGCGCGTAGTACCGTATTTTATCCTCGCTATTTTCATTCACGGTTTCTATAATTTCCTTGTTTCCTTTGATATGAGAGGGGTTGCAACTGGGTTATTTGCAGCTTTTGTCTTTGTAGCGATAACAATAATTCTAGTGAGAAAGAAGATACGAACACTTGATGAAAGAACGTGCTAATTAACTATCTTCGCCCGTGCTGATATACTCTAATGAAGTTCTCTATACTTCGATCATACGTTCTTTCCACATCATCCGAGAAAAAGCATGCAGGAAACTCACCACGACCCCAGTGATACCGGAGACACTCACAACACATACCTTTTTTGTCACAGGGATAGGTACAGTTACAACTCATTTTGTTTTCTTCTATCTTACATTCTGCCATACTAGACCTCCCATTATTCCACTAACTCTTTAAATTCTTCTTCATTTAATATAGTAACTCCTAATTTTTTTGCTTTACCATATTTCGAACCAGGTTTCTCTCCAACCACAATAAAGTCAAGATCCTTACCAACAGATGATGTGACAATACCTCCTTTTTCTTTTACAATATCAGATGCATTAGGCCGAGTGAGTGTCTGCAACCCTCCAGTAAACACAAACTTCTTTCCTTTAAGCAGCAAATCTTCCTCTTTGACTTCTTCCTTTATTTTCACACCAACATCTTTTAACTTTTCAATAAGTTCCCTGTTTTCTTCTGTTGCAAAAAATGTACCAATAGCTTCTGCGGTTTTTTCGCCAAGACCATAGATATCTTTTAACTCTTCAACATTTGCTTTTGAAAGCAAGTCAAGTGAAGAATACTTTGCAGCTAGCAGTTGCGCAGCATATTTTCCAACATGTCGTATTCCAAGGCCATAAATAAGACGGGACAGACTTTGATTTTTACTTTTCTCAATGGAGTCAAGAAGATTCTGTGCAGATTTCTCTTTAAATCCTTCAAGGGTGAGAATATCCTTCATTCTGAGACTGTAGATATCTGCGATGCTATCGACGAACCCTTTTTCAATGAGTTTATCCACTGTTGATCCACCGAGATGGTCGATATCCATAGCATCTCGTGAGGCAAAGTATTTTATCCGCCATTTCAGTCGAGCAGGACACATGCGATTCCTGCATCGCACTGCAACCTCGCCCTCTGTGTGAATTATTTCTGAACCGCAAATCGGGCATTTCTTTGGAATTCTTTTTGATTTTTCAGATCCTGTTCTTTTTTCTTTTATTGCTTTTACTACCTGTGGTATGACATCTCCGCTGCGTTCAACAAGAACAGTATCTCCTATTCTGATATCCTTTCGTTTCAGTTCGTCGAAGTTATGTAATGTTGCTCGTGAGACAGTAACGCCTCCAACCTGCACAGGCTTAAGAATTGCTACAGGAGTCAGCGCCCCTGTTCTTCCGACTTGTATTGCAATGTCATTAAGTTTTGTAGTTGCTTGTTTTGCAGCGAATTTATACGAGATCGCCCATCGTGGATGCTTAGACGTCGCTCCAAGTTGTTTTTGTTGAGAAAATGAATTGACCTTGATTACTGCGCCATCGATTTCATAATCTAGGGTCTCACGGATTTCTTCAAGATCATTACAATACTTGATAGCTCCCTCGATGTTTTTTACTTTTTTTGTCAAGGGGTTAACTCGAAATCCTGCTTCTTTTAACGCAGCAACCGCCTTTTCATGCGTACTAAAATCTTTCTCAGAATGCGATATGAAATAGATAAAAATATCAAGAGGTCTAGATGCTACAATTCTTGGGTCAAGCTGCCGTAGAGATCCAGCTGCGGCGTTCCGAGGATTTGCGAATACAGGTTCACCTCTTTTAGCTTGCTCTTTATTATATTTTTCAAATCCTTTGATTGGAAAGTAGACTTCACCACGGACTTCAACGTTTTTAACCTTATTTCCTCTCAGTCGTAAGGGAATACTACGGATGGTTTTGAGATTAGAGGTGATGTCGTCTCCTTGTCTCCCATCGCCTCGTGTCGCACCACGAACTAGCACACCGTTTTCGTAGAGAAGTGCAACGCCTGCACCATCAATTTTCGGTTCGACAACATATTCAACTTCGCCAACGTTTTTTTTCACCCGCTCGTCAAACTCCCGCAACTCATCATACGTGTAGGTGTTATCAAGAGACAGCATCGCTACTTTATGCTCAACAGTGATAAAGCCTTCACGTGGTTCTCCACCGACTCGTTGAGTCGGAGAATCCGGCGTAATAAGTTCTGGAAACTGTTCCTCAAGTGACTCTAGTTTTTTAAGAAGCTGATCAAACTCATAATCTGAAATAACGGGACTGTTTTC
>JAUWYM010000045.1 GCA_030615845.1 Thermoplasmatota archaeon
GCCGATATCTTTATGTGTATATTGGGGTGAGTGCATCCTTTATCCCAAAATACTGTATGACATTCACCCCATTTACATCTTTCAATGTCGACTTGCGGAACTACTGTGACACCAAACAACCATATACTCAATACCCACTTCATGTCATCCTCTACACTCTCCAACTCTACAATCGGGGCTACCCAGTAAAAAAAGCAAAAACACTCACCGGACGAAAATACAGCTATTCTCCACCAATACAGACCATTTATTCCTGGTTGAAAAAATATAACGATATGCTTACCTTCATCAAACTACGAAAAAAATTTACTATTGATCCTAACAGCCTTGTTACAATACACAGACTCAAACATCAACAAATCTACCCATTTACCTACCACAACCTAAAACTCAACCTTTATTCCAAAAAACTTCCTCAGCTGAAACGCTACATCAACTGGATAGAACGCTCACTTCCAACGAAGATGTTCCTTAGTGGACCACGTGCATCTTCAACAGAATTAGATCATACATTAAAACCAAAACAAAAAAATAGTATCATACCAGAACTCACCAAGCTTGCCATTGCCATTCAGCAAAAAAATCAGTCTGCTCATGAGGCTGTAGAACAATTCTTCCTGATCAACGATTCTGCAACAGTTTGCAGTGAACTCCCAGTTTTTATTAATCCAAATGAAATAGATTCACTCAATATAAACACCCCGCTCACTGGTCATATCGATCTAATACAAATCAAATACGACAAACTCTACATATTAGACTATAAACCCAATCTACGGTACCCTGAACAGCACACCAGCCAACTGCAATTATACAAGATAGCTATTCACAAAAGGACTACTATTCCTGAAGAAAATATTGTCCCTTGTGTTTTTAACGAATATAGTTACTATGAATTGGTTTGAGTTCATTTTTTTGTTATGGTGTATTTTCTATAAGAGCCAAAAACTATATATATACATTAACAATATAATGTATATTCACAATATGTTGTATATAAATATTTGATGGGTGATTAGGAGATAATAATATGCCGACACTAACAGTATCTATACCCAAAGAACTAAAGAAAAAAATGGACGAATGCCCTGAGGTTAATTGGCCTGAAGTGTTAAAAATCCGATTGAAGAAAAGAGCAGAGGCATTACTAAAATTTGAACAAATGAGAAAAAGAGGTGAAATATAGATGGTAAGTGTTACATTAAAAATCACCAATAACTTTAAAGCTATAGTGGACAAGTTGTCTTGGATAAATTGGTCTGAGATGGCTAGAGAAGAGGTATTAAAGAAAATTGAAGAAGAAAAAGCTTTAGAAAAAGTCAGAGCAATAATATCTAAATCCGAATTAACAGAGGAAGATGCTGAGGAATTAGCCGAGAAAGTGAAATTATCTATGCACAAAAGACTCAAGAAGAAAGACTTGGTATAAGTGGAAATTGTAATTGACTCTAACGTGTTGTTTAGAATATTGATATCTCAAGGGGATATAATTGAGTTGATGTTCAATACAGGTCTAAAAATATATGCACCACAAAGGCTTTGGGAGGAGTTTCTTAACAATGAGGAAGAAATACTTGCCAAATCCCGCTTGCCTAAAACAGATTTTCAAATGTTATGTTCATTGCTTTTAAGTTAAAGATGCATACTTCTAATGAGTCAATATCTGTTAGTCCATCTTCATCATATGCAATGACTTTTATTTCATGTTTGAAAAACACTTTTTCATCCCAGGTCCAACATAGTCTTCTTCATAACTTTGTATACTTTAGTGTATTTTGCCTCAACACGCCGTCATTCTTCCAATTTTTGTTGAACGGCTCTTAGTTGAGTGAGATACTTAGGAATGGAAATGTTAGCTTGGCGGAGGAGTATGTGGGCAATATCTCCTCTGTCGTTAGTTCTCCCAATGAATTTTGGTAAATGACGAAGTACTATTTTTTCCCAGTTGTCAGTTTTTTTGATGATTTCAATAATTTTGCAAAAATTACTACCGGTAAGGAGAACAGCAGCATCATACCTGTTTTTGTAATCTGCAGGCAATCCAAGTTTGTTGGCGGCGAGGTATTCTATCTCAGGAACTGTTGCCTGAACAGGTCGATGTTTTCCATGAGAAACAACTATTTTTTTGGTTGTTTTTTCAAGGTCGAATTCAAAGTAATGAACTGCATCCATCTCATGAATCCGTGGTGGTGAGATCTCTATGCGTATTTGAATATCTTTGAAAAATGAGGGAGTGCATGAAACCTTTGAACTTGGTCGGTAAGGCTTGTAAAACTGGATGCCCCAATCTTTTTCTTCTGAAAACATAAGGTTTTCCTTAACGAGGAGGTCGTTGACTATTTTAATATTCTTAGGTGTTGCTACAGCATCAACATCTAATGTATATCGAGCATGTTCAAGTGATTTTGCAGTGTAGGATCGAACTGCCCAGCCACCTATTACTACTATGTGTTGTTGTATCTGCTGTAATATATCAAGAGATTGATCTTCAACATCATCTCTGATCTGCTGTGGTAGTTGTTCTATGTTAACAGTCATTGTTATATTTCTCCTCTGAGTGTATGACGAATAGCGCCAATGTCAACATAAATATCAAGGTTCCATTTTTTTTCATATGGGCGACTCCATTCTTCTTTACCGTATTGTTTCTCTGATTTAAGCCAAATCTTCGTTTTTCCATTCTTTTTTTCATGGTAGAATTGATCTATAATATTTTGCGAAATAAGTTTTGCATCAAATTCATGAATGATATCCAGATAGCATCCAACGATGTTTGTCTCATCTTTTTCTTTGGAAATATCAAGAAGTTTTTTCATATTTAGTCGTCCTCTTTTCAGAAATAGGATACACGTTTCTTCAACGCCGTGGCTAGTATGAAGAGCATTGATGAACACGTTTTCGGGTGTAATATTTAGGGTGCTATGGAGAATTTCAAGGAATTCTTGATGAGGTACACTAGTACTGATATTATGAAAGTGTGCTTTATCATATTTATTATGGAGGTATCTACGGATTGTTTCAGGTGTTGCATATGTTTCTTTGATGACAGGATATCCGGTTGTAGTGATAGTTTCTTGTTGTTCAGGTTGATGCAGTTCACGCAGCCGGTGGTTGACGGGGTGATCAGTGAGATGAATGATAAAAGGTTTCTCACAAACAATTTTTGCCAACCCTGTGTTTTGAAGTGTCTTGAATGTCCGAAGGATAGTTTGATAGTGATAGTTTGTTCGTCCTTGGCATTTTTTAATGTTTACTTGTTGGTATTGATTTAGGCATTGCCAGATTTGGTGGAAGCTCTTGCGATCAAATATCTTAGGGTCGATGCCATGGGTAAAGGCGGTAAAGTAGAGCTCTGCAGTTTTAGATGCGGCATATCTGCTGCTAAGTGCAATAGTTGTAGTATCCTTCCTGTTGATTTTTATGATAAGTTTTTGCTTATAGAGTTCAGACGCTGCTTTGTATACTGCCTTTGCAGTATAGTCTGTGGTTTGGATAAGTGTTTTAAGGCTGATAGGAGCAATAGCCGCTCGGATGATGATTTCATGTTTTGCATTCATGATAATCCACCTCAATTTTGTTTTGTGTTAGTCATATTTTATATTAATAGTAGTAATAGTATTTATAGTATTGCTATTTTTTGTATAAAATGATATAGTAAAAAAGAAAAATAATCTTAATTCTTAATCAATAATATCTTTTTGTTGTGAACTCCATTTTTTATTTGGATTATTTTTAAGCCATTCAGTATATTTATCAATAAAATCTAAGCGTTTTTGGAAATTTTCCTTTTTAAATTTTTCTAACTCTTTAATATTTATGTCACTGACTATAAATGAAAAAGACAGAGTGCAAGTAGAATTCTATCTCAGAAAAAATCAGTCTGGTGATAGCTGCATGGATAATAATCGCCTTATTTATTACCGGCAATGCCAACCTTGAAATTTTCATTATTTTAACATTCATTGGAATTCTTATTGTACGGGAACTCACCGACGTGTTCACCACCTCCAATCTTAAGGATCGGATGAACATTTTCATCTACATTTTCATCGTCATATTCATCGTCATTGTAGGAAAAAAAATAATAAACATTGTAGGCATCTAACCATGTTGTTGCGGTGAGGAAATGAGGATTGAGTTAACACGGTTTCCAATTGACGTCGTTGTGTGCATGGCATGGAGTGTTGTGCTTCTGCCAGCCGCCCTTCTTAACCTAGAAGGGGGCATTCGAGTCATTCTTGGTTTACCGTTTATCCTTTTCATACCAGGTTACGTACTAATTTTTGCATTGTTTCCCACTAGAAAAACAGATAGGGGCATAGACGTAATAGAAAGAATTGCCCTGAGTTTTGGGTTATCGATAGCTGTTGTACCGCTCATTGGACTAGGTCTCAACTATACGCCATGGGGCATACGACTTGAACCCATCCTCTTCTCTTTATTCATCTTTATAATCGGTGTTGGATCTGTAGCAATTTATAGATGGATTAATACCGATCCAGATGAAAGATTTATCGTATCTTTAGATGTATCATTACCCAAATCAGAAAGTAGATTGGATAAAGCGTTGACCTTCATTCTTGCTGTATCTATTATTATTGCCGTTGTATCTCTCGTCTACGTTGTAATAACTCCAAAAACAGGAGAGAAATTCACAGAATTCTATTTACTAGGCGCTGAAGGGGTGGCAGATGAATATCCAAACAATCTCATCGTAGGAGAAGAAGCATCAGTGATTGTGGGCATCGTCAACCATGAATACCAAACCATCAACTATACGATTGAAGTATGGCTGATCAATCAAATCATTGTATATAATGAATCAACACAAGAAAACGAAACCACCTATACTCATGCATGGTTCATGGATAGCATTACCATCATACTCGCCCACATACCAGTTGACATAGAAGGTTCATGGGAGCCACAATGGGAATACAACTATACCTTCAGTATAGATAAGAAAGGAGAAGACTTCAAACTAGCATTCCTCCTATTCACCGCACCAGCAGACACCTATAGTTATGATGAAGATTATAGTAATATTATAGAAGAAAAAATCGACAGTGCCTACAGAGAGACACATCTCTTTGTAACCGTAACCTAGACAAAAACAATTAGGAGAGAAGACTGTGCCTATCGAGGCCATTGAATTATTGAAACTCATCGCTGGTATATTCATCCTTATCATTCCTGGCTATCTCTGGAGTTTTTTACTGTTTAAAGATCTCAAAACGTTAGAGAGAATTGTCTTTGGATTTGTCCTCAGTCTAGGAGTAATCTGTTGTGGAATGTTCTTACTTGATGTTGTCTTTAGTCTGCCATTAACGGCAACAAAGGTGTTCATCCTTCTTGCTGCATACACCATACCTGTTGTTGTGTTATACATATTCTCCATCTATCGATTTGGCCTTCCAAAACTACATCTTGAGTATTTTAAAAATCCTAAAATTATGCTCCTGATACTCATACTAGCGTTCTCTGTTTTTATGATTTTTTTACCTCATTGGTCTGACCATTATTTCCTTCCTTTCCATGTGGACGAGTGGATTCATTGGTCATACAGCGGGGCAGTGATGGAAAGCGGATCCACTGCGTTTACGAACCCATATACTGGAAGTGGCATTAGACAATCACTTGAACTAGGATTTCATTGTATCACAGCCAGCGTTAAATGGATCACTGGTACCACGTTCAACACCATTGTTGTATTCATGCCATCCATCATTGCCATATTTGCCAGTCTGGCCGCGTTTAATATTGGCGAACGATCGGAACGGAAATTTGGTCTTGAAGCAGCGCTGCTTGTATCATTTATACCAACTACCTGCCGGATGATGGGGCCATCATTCTATGTCGCAGTGGCCATGGGTCTGTTGTTCCTCATTGTTATTGTGTGGTTAGGACAACTCAGGAAGATACTGGCTGCCTTGCTTATCCCCTTCTTTATCTGGTGTGCGTTCCTCATCCATCCGCCCACTGCACTCGCTGGCATCATCATCGCCTTTTCATACGCTCTACTACTAGCTCTAGAAAAAGAATACAAGTTATCTGTTCTTATGGGCGGTCTCTCATTGATGCCCATCGGGTTGGTATTCCTTCTCACTACAAGATGGGATTACTCGCTACAGGAAGTTATTGATGCGTTTTTTGGGGGCAAATATTTCTTCGCACTTTACGATCTTCCAAAGATATGGCCATCATTTGAACATCTGGGAATTGTCACTTGGATCTTATGCATCATCGGCGCCTATTTTGCCTTCAGTAGAGGAAAAGCTATACAACGTACGATAACTTTGTCAGCCATTGCATTCATTATACTAATTGGACTTTATGATAAACTAGGATATGGCCTTCCCATCATGTATGAACGATCTTTCATGTATCTCTTCCTCATGGTAACAATAATTGCAGGATATGGGCTAAGTGAAATACGACGATTAGTAATAGATAACTCAGAAAGTATCATACCTAAACAATACAAACGGATTTCAAAAAACATTGGAATTATTGTTCCAGCATTTGTATGCATAATCCTTTTAACAACAGCTGTGCCTGCACATTTAGATATA
>JAUWYM010000039.1 GCA_030615845.1 Thermoplasmatota archaeon
CAAGGATTAAATATAAAGTAGTGTCTGGCGCGAAGCCTGCATCAGCCACTCTAACAGGCATAGAAACAAGATATCCTGTAAACAAGACAATTATCATATTTCGGATAAAATTTCGATCTATTTTGCTTGTATAAACATCTATCAGCATTTGTACAACAACATACAGCGCGATTACGACATAAAGAAACCGTGCTTCGACCCACACCATAGACAGAGCAGCTAAAGGAACCCCAGCGAGGAGAGCATACAACATCGATCTTTTTGAGTCTTTATCTTTGATGCTTTTTATTAAAAACAAAAACGTGAGGAAAAACAACAAGAGGTTGAGGGAATCATGGTCGAACAATGCATATGCTGAACCGTGCCCTGAACCGATATGAATTGGGATTATTGCGATAAACATTGCTGCAACAAGTCCTTCTTTTCTTCCAAAAAGTGTTTTTCCAATAAAATAAACAGGGAATACTAGTAAAGCTCCAAATAACGCTGGTACAAACTGCATAGAATAACCAATCGCGTCCATCTCACTCATAAACGGCGCAAGAAGTCTGCTAAAACCTATGGCCATCATATTTAACAGCGGCGCTCTTCCTCCGCCTTGTCTTCCAAAAGGATAGTTGAGAAGAGGGTCTTTCTCACCCTCGGCATAGAATGGAAAATGTCCTGTTGCAAGCGTTTGATTTACCAGTCGCATGTTGTAATACGGGTCAGGACCAGATAAATAGAACTTCTCACTTACTGTCTCTCCTTCTGGATTTATCGCTACTTCTGAGACAATGTTAAAATAAGAATTGAGAAACAAAACCATAAAGAAAATTCCAACAAGTGAGATTGCTATCCATTGGTTTTTTTTAATTATTGTTTTTTTCTTTTCTGGTTTTATCGGTCTTGCTGTCTGTATTGTCTCATCAGTAAGGGCTCGTCGTTGTGCTCTTTTACGCATTATGTTCACCTAGGGTCAAATACAACCGTAAATCTATAGTCTTATAAATAACTATCTCCAACAGAGTGCCGTATTATTTACTTGGAAATCTTCAAAAACGCTTCTGCAATGCAAGGTGCTGCCTTCACTTTACTGAATTCATCTTCAATAGTATCAGTAGAAATAATTTCATCGCATCCTGCAGAGAGAAGTTTTTCTTTCGCGCCACCGACAAATAAGCCATGTGTACATGCTACTGATACTTCTTTTGCTCCTTGTCTTTTAAGTTCTTTAATGGATTTAGCCATTGTCACCCCGGTGGAGATGATGTCGTCGATTATCGCTACGTTTTTATTCTGAGCGTCGAGATTTTTTGGTTTTGTTTTTATGGTGGTACCGTCGATGCGTGTCTTCTCCATGTAATCATATTCACAACCAATGATGGTTGCTGCTTGCTGTGCTCGTTTCTTTGCTCCTTTATCTGGGCAAGTACAAAATCAATATCTTTTTCTTTGAGATATTTTGCAATTTCAACAATAGCACTACAGCTATATGCAGGGACGTTAAAAAAATCAAGTAAGTGTTCTTTATGTGGGTCTACTGTGATTATGTGGTCTGCATGTAAACTGATATGTTCTGCAATGGCCCTTGCGCTAATTGGTTCTCCTTCCTCAAATTTTTTATCTTGTCTGCTGTATCCAAAATACGGGAGTGCAACAATTATTTTGTTTGCTCCTGCTTCGCTGACAGCGTCTTGAAGCAGCAGGAGTTCGACAATTTTTGTATCAGGGTACGTAGTCTGAACAATTAGTACGTCCTCTCCTTTAATATCATTTAAAATACGAACATAGAGTTCATCATCTGGGAAGCGTTTGAATGTTGCTTTCACCAAAGGTTGCTGCAGCTCTTTGGAAAGGTCTTCTGCAATTGTTCTTGCGGATGTGCCTCCAAGTACAAACATGGTTTTAACACTCATAAATTGTTAACATGTTTTTAGTGGTTTCGTAAGAAAGTTTTTATAAGGGTTCTTACTTATTTTTTTGGAAGGATGTCGGTGTAGTGCATGTAAATACTGTATTACGGAGAGGTGCAGACATATTTGTGAGTCTATGCCTTTTATTCTCAATTCTTTTTATCAACACGGTCTCTGCAGAAGATACGCCAGATAGTTTAGTCGATGCAACGTTTACCATTGAGTTTGTAACAGGAACAGAGTTGGCTGTTGATGTAACAATGACTGCGTATAGGCTAACTATAGATGACGTATATACTGCTGAAGAAATAGCAAGTGCATCTGATGAAAAAATGGGTGCATTGAAATATGCTGTTTTTCTTTTACTAAAAAGTCAGATAAATTCCGTTTTTGAAAATGCCGAGATCTCAAACTTTGAAATGCCAACATACAGCAGCGGGGTTTTTAATGAAGAGCTAAACGTGAAACTGACGTCTTCTTTTTTTGGATTAAACGATTCTATTAATTCTGAAAATCTGGTCAACGGTGTGTTAGATATGGGTGCAGTAGTGACATATAATTTTAACTTGGTGACTGAGCCGGGTTGGAATAATACGTTCACCTGTGTTTTACCGGAATCGATAAGTTTTAAATCTACCACTAATGGTGAGGTCTCCTTGAATAAAAAAGAGATAACATGGATACTGAATTGGAACGGGGCAAATGCAGAGATCGCAGCTGACCTGTCAACCCGTTTTAAAAATCCAACCACAACAGTATCAGAAACTGAAGACATTTTTCTTACTTTTGACTTGGACTCCAGCAACGTGGATAATGTGAGTTTAACAACTACTTTTTTACTAAAAAATATAGATATACAAAACTACAATATATTACCTGATTTTATCACAGAGCTCGGTTTTGTTCCTTCGGATGGAATACGATTATTTATTGATAACGGTCTTCTTTCATGGGATACGTTTTATCAGAAGACATTAAAGCCTGTGGAACAAACTACGATATCAACCATTGAACGTTCGTCCTTTAATCAAACGTTAACGATGGTGTTCCGCTGGTATCCTGACACGTCAACGAATTGTTCATCTCCATTTAATACAACAAATATGGATGACGACCCAGCAATAAAAGCAGAGTTAACATCGAAATTTCCTATAGAGCTGAAGATTTGTAACATGTCTTCTCGGGCTTTTTTTGGTCTTGTTAATGCTGGAGCTGTGGCAAATATCTCTGCAGAGGACGTTAATTTTGGTGACAAGCTTGATGAAATAGGACGGGCATACGAGGTGCTGTTACATCTTCCAACGGATGTATATTTAGAGGGAGAAAATATTTATAGTTGGAATCAAAGCACTTTTATTTCCGGAGTGTTTATATCTGATGCGCAGCCTCGACCAAAATATTCAAGCGAAAACATCGATACATACATTGAGATTGAAATAAGTAAAATGGATTTGAACATACCAAGTTTTTTTACGGGAAAAACAGAGCTTACAGCAGCCGCTCATTTAGAAGAAAAGTGTCGTATGTATGTAACATTATTTCCTGAGGAGTTTAACATATCTAAAAAAATGGATTTGCCGTATTTGAACTCTGATGCTTTTCGAGTGTGTGTTGAAGAATCAGTATTTAATGAAGAAGACGTTGATGTTTATTTAACAAACAAAAAAGACGTTTTTGAACTGCGGATGTCCAACGTATTAAATGGTTTGAAAATTAAAGGTGTTGTTGATAAGGATGTGTTTTCTGATTCGTTGAGTTGGGATAAAGATATTTCTAATATGGAGGATGTCGTCCCTGTTGTTGCCTCCTCCTATGCAAACAAGCTCTACCCCGTAGTTTTTCGTCTTTCCCTTTGGCCTCCTGATATACGTATTTCTAATCAGACGTTTACCCTCGAAAGCATAGAGAATCAAAGTGTGACGTATCGCATAATATTTCCAAAGGGAATTTCAGTAACAGGTAAGGACACATTAAATAAATCAATACTAAAAGGGAAAATACCTGAACCTGACGGAAGAGAATATGTTGAGGTTTCATTTGCCTCCGATGAAGAGATGGAGACAGATGTGCTCACCTGTGTGCTTGTCGCATCTCCTCTTTATATGTTAGGGCAGTTTTTACCTTGTATAATCAGCCTTGTTCTTGTCGTTATATTAATTATTATCGTATACTTGTTTAGGAAAAAGAAAAAAGGAAGAAAGCTTGTTATACAAGAAGATGCAGATGTATCAGGATATGAAGGCGAGGATTTCTATGTGCCTCCGCCGCCGTCTTCAAAATAGCATTTATTGTTTCTTTATTTTTTAAAGACAGAGGGCAGCAGCTTTACAAGGGATGGGTTTTTTTTAAGGAGCGGGAAAGCAAGTTTTGAAGGATAATCTATATCTCCATATTTGCAGATAACATCGATGCTTTTCTTATTGTTTATTTTTTCAACATATTTATCTATTTTTTTGTCGTCTAAATTTTTAAATATTTTTCTGAATTTCATCCCAAGAGATAATTCTTTACCTATTTCTTTTGACCAGAGCGTGTGATATTTTTTAAGGAAGTGACTGGTAAAATCATTGCTCTCAAGTGCCTCTATTGCAACAGATGAACAATACTGCGCACACAACAGGCTGGGATATACGCCGCCGCCTGATGTTGGTTTTACTTGTGCTGCTGCATCTCCTACAAGCATCACATTTGATGCAGCTGTTTTTTTCAGTGCACCCAGAGGTATCGTTCCGGCAATATGTTTTGTAATTTTTATGCTTTGCAGGGGTTTGGTTTTTAACATCTTTGCAAAGCATTGTTTTAATGTGTTTTTTGATGTGTTGTCGATACATAGTCCAATTCTCGCCTCTGATCCTTCGTTATTTGTAGGGACGACCCATGCAAAAAATCCAGGCGCGATCTCTCTTCCTAAAAAGATTTCTACAAATTTTGGGTCTAAATTAATGTTTGTTGCTTTGGCACCCATGCCTTTTAAAAACTCAGCTGGTTGAGGAAAGCCAAATGTTTCTCTAATTTTTGAATGAGGCCCATCTGCACCTATGAGAAGTGTGTTTTTAATTTGGGTTGTTGTTTCTTTTTGTATTATACCTAGATCGATACATCTGTTGTTTTTTTTGGCAGATGTTACTTTGCTTTCTAGATAAATTTCAACTCCTGCATCCTCAGCGTTATTCATAATTTCCTGGTCAAATTGAGGGCGGTTGATCACCAGAGCGTGCATACGGTCCCCTCCTATTGTCAAAACAGTTCCAGAGGGAGAATGAATGTGCGCGCCATATATCTCGTTTTCAACAACCTTTGTTTTTGAAAAATCAAGAAAATCAAACACTCTTGGGGTTATCAAGCCTGCGCATTTCAGAGGTGCCCCAATTTTTTTATGTTCTTCAAAAAGGGTTACGGCATATCCTTTGCTCGCTATTTTTTTTGCAACAAAACCACCAGCTGGGCCTCCGCCAACAACTGCAACGTCGTATTTTTTCATGTCTTACCTGCATGTCTCCAAAGATTTATAAAAAAAACGGTGATTCAGAGGCTTAATGACTTCGCTATTTGTTGTTTTACTGCTCGCATTTGAAAGTATAGGTGGGATATTCTTCTTCAATAAAAAGAAAAACAGGGAGGTAGACGAGGAATCTGATCAAGAATATGACCATTTATTATGTAAATACGTAACAGACGGCTCTGGGAGAAAAATTGGAGAGAGCATATCTATTGATGATGATGTCGTTATTATAAAATCAAAAGAGAGATTTCTAGGTGTACCTCTTAAACATATTGAAGATAAGGGAAAAACTCTTTTAGTTAAAGGGCTAGTAGATTTTGACAAGGCATATGAAATGGGGGAGAAATGGCGTAAAAATTCATTTTATGAATTGGATCAAACAGAGGCCGTCGAAGAGGTAAATGATGGACTTTGAATACAAGATGATAATTGTCACAAGAAACAATCTGCGTCTTTCTCCAGGAAAACTTGCTGCACAAGTAGCTCATGCTGCTGTTGCCTGTGTTTTATTGACAAAGAAAAATAAACCGAAGTGGTTTTCTAAATGGCAAAACGAGGGTGCAAAGAAGGCAGTTGTTGTAGTTGAAGGTTTAGATGCTTTTTTCCCTCTTAAAGAAAAGGCAAAAAGCCTTGGTATTGCGGCGACCATCATTGAAGACGCAGGGCATACGGAAATACCTTTGGGGACAATAACGGTTCTTGGCATTGGGCCTGCTCCAAATAATTTAATTGACCAGATAACCAGTGATTTGCCTTTGCTGTAGTTTTTTGCAGGTTCGAATTTTTTAGGGTTTATTCTTCAGTGGTTTTTGATTGTATAGTGGAAGGTTTCAACTGGCCATAAAAAAGCATTTAAAATGAAGATGTTTTCCCATGTTGAGATGTGCTAGGGTGATGGCTCCTGTCTCTTTTTTCGTTTTCTTTTCAGAAAAAGATTCGTTTTCATTTAATTAAAACAGGTAATTAAAACAGGTTTGGAGAAGCCTGGAAAAAAGAAACATGATGTGGATGGGATGCACATCCCTACTTTTTCTACCAGACTCCCCAAATTCTAATAACGGCTCTGCTTTTAAAAAACCATCCTTTATTTATGCTTCTTTTGGGAGAGGTTAAGGGTGTTGAGGCCTGAGAGGTGCCCCTCTAATTAGAAGATTTTTTTCTACTCACCACCCCCGCGCGTCTTTCATAATATGTATCTGTTTATACGCCGTACATTTCTTTTTTCGACGATTGTCTATTTTGTAGGTATTTAAACGTCTTATCAATATTCCTACAATGTTAGTCGCGTTTGCCCTTTTGCTTTATATGTTGACAAAATTTTAAACGTTTCTTCTTCTTGTAAAACATTTATCAAATCTTTAGATGATGATGACATCTGGATTTCTCTTGTTCTGCCATGTCTTCCTTTTGAAATAACTCTTGCGTTAATTATACCAAGCATGTCTAGTTCTGAAATCAAATCAGCAGTTCTTCTCTGAGTCAGACAGCTGCAATGTGTTTTTTTACACAGCTCTTTGTATATATCGTATACCTCTCCCGTGGTCATTGCCGGGATTCTCCCTGCTTTTTTGTTTTGTTTATCAAACAGCATTATAGAATAGAGTATTAACTTAGATTGATTAGGTAAGGTACGAACAACTTCGACGATGCGGTCTATTTCAATTTTGTTCTGAGCTTGCTTTACATAGTTTCTTGTTATTT
>JAUWYM010000168.1 GCA_030615845.1 Thermoplasmatota archaeon
TTTAAAATTTCGCCGTTTTCTGCATTTCTCCATAAACTTACAAGGAAGAATTTTCCCATTGATAATCTTATACAATGGACATTCTTCATATCCATCTGATTCACAAAAATCAAATGACATAACTTGAACAAGTTCTTTAAAATCTTCAATACAACCTCTTGTAAAATCCTCATACAACGGACAACTCATATTCCCATCTCCTCACATTACAAACGCATTACAAGTTTATAACATTTATTGATTAATGAACGTTCCTTCGTAGATTTACTCATGCTCAATCGTAAAAAACAGCTTAGTCCTTTTGTCCATTTACCTCCTGTCGAATGGTCGTTCCTTCGTAGATTTTTGCATTCGGAAGTATTGTAGTTATTGATGCTAAGTAGCTTTTTCCCCGAAACATTATTTAGCGTTTTACCTGTTGTATTCTCTTAAATGAAGAAACAGATCAGACTCCTCGGAATTGATGATTCCCCCTTCACCTTTACTGATAAATATGCTACAGTAATCGGTGTTGTAATGCGAGGGGGAGAATACCTCGAATGTGTGTTAAGTAGCCAGGTATCAATTGATGGAAATGAGGCAACAGCTGTCTGTAAAGAAATGATACAAAATACAAAACATAGACAGCAGCTCAAAGCTGCAATGCTTGATGGTGTTGCCCTTGGTGGGTTCAATATCGTGGATATACAGGAACTCTATGAATCTACAAACCTGCCGATAATTACCATCACAAGAGATCCACCTGATTTCGAAAAAATAAAACATGCATTACAGAATAATTTTTACGACTGGAAAAAGAGATGGATGGTTTTAAAAAAAGGTGATCTTTTTACAGTAAAAACAAGTCATAACCCTATTTATGTAAAATGTGCAGGGATAGGTAGAGAGGAGGCAGAAGAAATAATAAATCTTTCTACGATACGAGGTGTGATACCTGAGCCGATACGGGTAGCTCATGTCATAGCATCTGGAGTCACTAGAGGTGAGTCATATGGGAAAGCCTAAGGCAATAGTAGAGAGAGAGCTTTGTCTGGCATGCGGTGGATGCATCTCTGTTTGTCCGCAAGATGCCATTACAATGATTGCAAGGAAAGCATCTGTAAACAAAGAAAATTGTATAGGCTGCGAGATATGCATTAAAACATGCCCTGTTGCTGCAATTTGTTGGGAGGGAAACTAACGTGGAATACGATGCTGTCGTCGTAGGTTCTGGTCCTGCTGGTAGTGTCACGGCACGGTTTGCCGCTGAATCTGGTGCAAAAGTTCTCATTATTGAGCGGAGACAGGAAGTAGGTGTTCCTGTTTTGTGTGGTGAGGGCATCAGTAAACAAGTTGATGATTTTAAAGTCCTAAAGGGACGGCGATGGATTGCAAATAATATGGATGGTGCACGGATTTTTTCTCCAGATGGAACCATGGTGAAGCTTGCTGCAGAGATGGCTGGAAATGAGACAGGATACGTTCTGTATCGGGATATTTTTGATCAAGAATTAGCTCGTGGGGCCATTCGAGCTGGTGCAGAGCTTATGCTCAATACCTGCGCAGTAAATCTTCTAAAAGAAAACGATAAAATTAAAGGTGTAAAAGCGAGGCATTTTGATGAAGAGATTGATATCAAGGCAGATGTTGTTGTTGGCGCTGATGGTGTCGAGTCAAAGGTTGGTCGATGGGCTGGGATGAAGACAACGTTAAAGCCGTCTGATCTGGAAATCTGTGCTCAGTATACACTCACCAATGTTGATGTTGAGAGAGAATATTGTGATTTTTATCTTGGAAAAAAGATTGCGCCTGGCGGCTATGTATGGATATTTCCTAAAGGAAACGATGTCGCCAATGTTGGTATTGGCATCTTAGCTAGTCTCAGCAAACCAGGGCTTGCTACAAGCTTGCTCGATAAATTTATCAGTTCTCATCCTGAGTTGAAAAAAGGAGAACCAGTTCGTTTTCTTGCAGGAGCAGTCTCTGTTTCTGAACCATATGAGTCAGTACGAGACAACCTGCTTCTTGTAGGAGATGCAGCACGACAAGTAGATCCTATAACAGGAGGTGGTCTTATGGCGTCTATTGAGGCAGGGAAAATAGCTGGGGAAACAATAGGAAGAGCAGTTGAAATGGAAAAGTTTGATAAAGAAATGCTTTCAGCATATGAAAAAGCCGTAGAAGCTGCTTTTTATAAAAAATTGAAGAGAAACTATATGGTTAAAGAAATCATGCTTGGTTTTGAAGATAAAACATTGAATATGCTTGCAGATTCACTAAAAGACGTGAAATTCGATGAGATCAGCACGTTTGGTCTCGTGAAAGCGTTGGTGTCAAAACATCCGTCGTTGCTTATGAAATTACGGCCACTCATAAAAGCTGCAAGAGTATAAGGAGGATAGTATGAAATGGGGCGTTGTATGCCGATCAGATGTGAAAAAATCCCTTTCACTTGCAAAGGACGTCATAGACTTTTTACGTGAAGATGGAGAGGTTTTTGCTGAAGAACAGCTTGCGAAATCTGCAGAGATAAAAGGCTACCGTTTAAAAGAGATAAATACAAAAGCTGATATTGTCGTAACTATCGGTGGCGACGGGACGATTCTTAGAGCAGTTAAAGAAATTGAAAAACCTGTTTTTGCGATAAATTCAGGTGGCATGGGGTTTCTTGCTGAGGTTGAATCAAAATATGCATTAGGTGGACTGAAAAAACTTATCGATGGGAAATATAATGTTGAGGAACGATCGAAATTAAAAATAACGCTAGATGGAAAAAGACTTCCTGATGCTGCAAATGAAGTTACCGTACAGACAGACCGGATCGCAAAAATTCTTTATTTAAAGTTGTTTGTTGATGAAGAACTCATTGAATCAATGGGAGCAGATGGTATTATCGTTGCAACGCCAACAGGATCAACAAGTTATGCTCTTAGTGTCGGTGGTCCTATTATGGATCCGTCTGTGAATGCTATGGTTATCGCACCGCTTGCACCTTTTAAAC
>JAUWYM010000144.1 GCA_030615845.1 Thermoplasmatota archaeon
TCAGTTAGTTTATTCGTCTATACTTGTCAAGAAGATAATTATTTTTCCTTCTACTTCTGCAGTAGCCTTGATTGTGCTAGGAGTAGTTGCTTCAACTGTTATTGCGATAGGGCCAAGTCCAAGGAACAGTCCTGTTTTTACTGTTTCTGATGCATCAATATCAAGAAATGATAAGACATCGGTTGCTGTTACATTTATCAAATCAAATATACCACCAGTAACAGTAATTGTCCATTCAACATCTGTTGCAGCAGCATCGCCGGTATTTGTAATGACTGCGCTGACACCAATGCCACATGAGATAGATTCTATCTCTAGGAAAGGAGCAGAATGTTCTCCCACAAGACCTTTGATGCAGAAGTTAGATGTGCCATCCCATGTAGAATCATCGAATTCGAAATCATAGAAATCCAACCAATCAGAGCCACTACGATAATAGCTTTCACCAGGACTTGCTGCTGACTCAACGATGACACGATTTTTTGCTCCAAGTAAGACGGGAATATCTGAAGTTCTATCAAACGCGTGACCGCCGCTTGCAAGCTCCAGATAGATGTAGAATTCATCACCTGCAGTAAGTGCTACAGGTGAATCTAGATCAATGGTGTGAAACCCGGTATAGCTGATGATTCCTGATTTTGTAGAGAGCTCATCCAGAAGTTCACCACTTTCGAAGCTATCATAGATTTTTACGGTATAGTCTACGTTATCCACTGCGGTGAAGAAGCTTACCGCTAAAAGTTGCTCATCACCTGTCGCGGTGAAGGCATTGAATGCTTCGGTGCAGTCTGTTTTTGTATCACGCCAGCCATGATAATCATGATAATAGATATATTCATACGTTTGAAGTTCGATATCTTGAAATGAGACAGCACCCATCTGAGGTTCCTGACAAGACCATTTATCATAGTATGATATCCAGAAGTAGCCGTCAAAGCCCCACCCGGCTCCCCAGCTGTTTTTAACAATCCATGCGCCAGGGCCTTCAGGAGCCTGAGTCGTCTTTTCGTCATCCCAGCCGACTATTGCAACGGCATGATTAGGAGGTATATCGCTGCTGGGAGGCTGATAATGTATATAGTCTTGAATAAATGCACCATTAGAGCACAAGCAGGTTCCGAGGACGCCTTCCGTCATGATCTTGTTTTTGATGGTGTTGATGTTGCTGAGATCTTGCCCTGCGATAAACCATTCAATGTCTCTTGGGTAATAGTAGTGATAGCTGGGGTCGTATCGCAGTGGATGTGTATTATAAGATTGCCCATCGATATCACGTACTGCTCCTTCGCCACGGGTAAGATATGCTGAAGTCACCATGTAATCACCACCCTGATGAACCTCTAGACCATTTCCACCTGGGTCGTCATCGTTGTTGTGTTCATTGAATCCGTTCCACCAGTCGAGATGGTATTCAGCAAGATTAGGTTCTCCGTCTTCACCTGCGGCTGCCCAATTATCGGTCATAAGAAGATTGCCCTCCATAGCAGCCATAGCTCCATGTGTCCAGCAGGTGCCGCCTTGCTGACTTTTTACAGACGTGACATAGTTTTCACCATCAACATCTCGCAGATCAAAATAACTAGGTGGATCTCCAAGAGGCAACCCAGATGATGCGGTTTCGTTATCATCATCTATTGATTGCACTGATTTGTTCTCATCAAAAATGCTAGCACCCATAGGCATACAAACCAATAAAACACATATTCCAATGATTATGAGTTGCTTTTTCATTTTCATATTATCCCCTAATTTTATCTAGTAAAAATATATGTATTTCATATCTTATAAATTTATCCTAGTTTATTTTCACTCTCTCTGGCATCTGTTTTTTTGAATACAATTCTAGATTAATCAAGAGATTATCATCTAAAGTTCTTTTGCCATAAACGAAAAGCCAGATACAAACAAAAACTCCTTCGATTGGTTTGTACCAGGTAGGCTAATGGTTATTCCAGTGAATCCATACACGTCAAGTTTGGTCATATTTCCAGTGATCTCACTAGTATGAAAGCCGTCTAAACCGATTGTCGAGATTGTCCCGTTTTCTACACCAATTGTTCCAATTGGGAGAAGTATCCTAAAAGGTATCAAGTGTGTAGCAAGAAAAACCAATACGTAGAATGGAAGGAGAACAAGCCCTAGAACTAAAGCCTCCAAAAATGATGAAGCATTTGAAAGAATACTATATAACAATTCAGTAAGGATAACACCAATAGTAAAAATCATTATACCCTCACCGGTAGCATGAACGTAACAAAGTGAATTTGAAAAGAGTATCATCAAGTGGTAAAGGACGTAATCTGCTAAAATGTGATAATCGCGATGATAAAGAATCAGAACGGATTTTCTGATACGTGTCTCCCAAAATACCCTTGTCATTAAGTATTTTTTCGTATTTTAAAATCTCTACTTCATCATCTCTTTCAAGAGCATAATTTAATTTGATAAGACACATTTTCAAATATGCTACTTCCTCATTATTAAGTTCGGTTAAAACAGTGTCTTTACCATTACGGCGATATCTATTCATCTCCACCAAAATTTTATCATGATTCATCTTATATTCTAGATCAACAGATACAACAGCTGATGAAACACCGGCTAAAACAATGATAGCCGCTGCAAAAACACATAAAAAAACTATACCTTTTTTCATAATTTCTACCCCTTACTATTTCAATCTACGCTATATTATATAAATATTGTGGAATAAACGTTCAGAGATTTACATAGAGAATATGAAAATCAGATGGCTGTATACGGCAGGGTAGGAGATACTAGCTTTTTTTGTCCGCGATCCTGTTTTGATAAAGTCCCAAGACACTAACTAGAGCCAAAACATTGATTTCATCAGTCTTCTTGCATGTTTAGGTAGTTCAGGAACATCTTCCCCATCTAACAAATCAACTGCTGACTCAACATAGATAGTTACGATCTCCTGGAAATACCACCTTCCGTAATCGCTATCTGCCCGAGCAGGGCTTCCTATATATCCATCTTTAATACCGATATCTAGAAATGTTTTTCCGATAAAACGTGGTGAATACAGATCACGATGAATACTTTGTAGTTTTTTGTAGGACTCATCGACAAGATAGGGATATTGATAGTTCATGAGAGACGTCTCTCTGAAACCGGCATGTATCTCTTTTTTTGTATCAAACCCTACTTTTGGCTCACGTTTTTCTATTTCTTTATTGTAAAAATAAGGTCCCCATGGTTCAGAGATCTTGATATTATATGTCTTCATTGCTTTGTTTTTGCCGGCATATATTCCCTTAAGATGCCCAAGATCCATATGAAACGTACAAATTACAAAATATTTGAACCCATACTTGGCAAGCGAGGAACAGACGTCATAAATGATGGTTTTAATAGCTTTAACTTTGGTTGAGACAGTACCTGGAAAACAAGCTGCCATTTTTGCGTATCCAAGAGGGATTGCAGGAAATAAAATACATGTCACATCAGGCTTTTTTTTACTGAGTGTTTTTATGGCTTCCTTTGCCGCATCACGTGCTGTCAACAGATCAGTTCCCACCGGCAGGTGAGGGCCATGTTCCTCTAGTGGACTTATAGGGATGAA
>JAUWYM010000005.1 GCA_030615845.1 Thermoplasmatota archaeon
AGATTTTTTCGAATCAATTTTTGAACCCATCAACTTCATAGCAGAAACAGGAGGACCGATAAACTCTATTCCGTTTTTATGACACATCTCTGCAAACTCAGCATTCTCAGCCATAAAGCCATAGCCAGGATGAATACCTTCAGCATTGGACTGTAGGGCAGCATCAATTATTTTTTCTTTATTTAGATAGCTTTGACTCGCTGGACCTGGACCGATATTGTATTTTTCATCTGCATATCGTACAAAAAGTGCTTTTTGATCGGCATCAGAAAAAACAGCAACCGTACGTATCCCGAATTCTTTACATGCTCGCATGATACGAATGGCAATTTCTCCACGATTTGCAATCAATATTTTATTTAACATAACGTAACCTCAATATTGTTTTTAGAGAACCTGGATGATAAGATCTCCACTTGCAACAGAATCGCCTTCAGCGACAAAAACGTCTTTTACTTCCCCAGAGGCATCTGATTTAATCTCCTGCTCCATCTTCATTGCTTCAATTGTTGCAATAACATCCCCTTCCTTTATCTTGTCGCCTTTCTTGACCTTAATAGAGAGAATAGTGCCTTGCATGCTTGATTTTACTCCGCCTTCAACATCTTTAGGTTTCTCCTGCGACACTGCAGCTCCAGCAACAAGAAAGCCACCAGTTGGATTCACTTTTACTTCAAAAGGTTCTCCGTCAACCTCGACTTCAAACTCGGTTGGTATCTGTGCAGGCCCTGATCTCTGTTCAGGTGGTACTGTTTCAAGCCATATTTGCTTTATCTCAGGAAACGATTGTTTTACCATTCCTCTGGTAAATTCATGATCAATTGGAAGAGGTAATCTGTCTGATGTAAACTCTGGCTTTGCCTGGCCTTTTAAAAATTTCAAACCAACTTGAGGGAAGAGAGTATAAATCATAATGTTTTCTTCAGTCATTTTTACATCGTGTTCTTTAAGTTCAGATTTGCGTTTCTCCCACATTGGCTTAAGCAGATCAGATGGTCTGCAATAAATAACTTCATCTTTCCATTTTGGACCGAGTACTTTTTTCATAATCTCAGGTTTTATTGGTGCCGGTGGTTTACCATACATTCCTCTGCAGTAATCTTTTGTCTCTTTTGTTACGACTTTATATCTTCCATGAAGAACATTCATCACTGCCTGAACACCAACTACTTGACTTGTCGGAGTTACAAGTGGTGGATATCCAAGCTCTTCTCGCACGCGAGCGGTCTCATCAAGAATATCCCGATACTTGTCATGTGCACCTTGTTCTTCAAGCTGAAAAATAAGATTTGAAAGCATACCACCAGGAACCTGATGAAGTGTAACACTAGGGTCAACCTTTAGTGCGTTAAACCGGTGGAGATGTCTGTATTTGTCCCATACTTTTAGAAAATATTTTCTAATCTCGATAAGAAGTTCCAAATCATATCCCGTATCCCACTTGGTTCCTTTAAATGCTGCAACAACGCTTTCTGTTGCAGGTGCTGCGGTTCCACCGGATATCGGTGACATCGCAGTATCAAGCACATCAATTCCTGCTTCTGCAGCTCGTTGATAGGCCATACCAGTCATACCACTTGTACAGTGAGAATGGAGATCTATCGGAAGTTTAATTCCTGCATCTTTTATACCTTTTACAATATCGTAGACACGCTGCGGAGAAATCATACCAGCCATATCTTTGATACAAAGAGAGTCTGCACCTATTTTTCCAAGTTCTTTGAATTTATCGACAAAATAATCAACCGTATGTACTGGAGAAATCGTATAACTGAGACATGCTTGCACATGGCCGCCGTTTTCTTTTACCGCCTTCATGGGTATTTTCATATTTCGAAGATCATTTAATGCATCGAAAATTCGGAAATAATCCACACCATTTTTCTTTGCGAGATAGATAAATTTTTTTACGACATCATCAGGGAAATTCCAATAGGCAACCGTATTCATCGCACGTTCAAGCATCTGCATTGGTGTGTTTGGCATTGCTTTTTTTAACTGTCGTATTCTTTCCCATGGGTCTTGATTTAAATATCGAATTGACACATCAAATGTTGCACCACCCCATACCTCCAGAGAAAAGAACCCTACCGCATCGATTTTATCTGCAATCGGTAGCATATCTTCTGTTCGCATTCTTGTAGCAAGCATTGATTGATGGGCATCTCTAAGTATCATTTCGTGTAGTTGAACCATTTACGTTTTCCTCCATTATTTGATGTCTATTTTGTAGGATGTAACGGTTGTAAATGTGGATGGGTATCTTGTTGCTCTACTTAAGAATATCGGGGTGGTTTTCCAAGAATTAATAATAAAAATAGGTTAAAAATATTAAAGAAAATTAATAATTTGTAGAGTGATTTTTGAGGTTCTTAGTAAGTTTTTAGTAGGTAAGCTTCTATTAACCCAAGTTACAAGGAGAAAGAGTTTATGGTAAGAAAGTTCTTAATGATAATACTAGGTTTTTTCATTATTAGTTCTTCCTTTTTACAAGTTTCATCAGCTATCTTACCTGGCGAGATCTATGAAGATAGTGTGGTTCTTACGTATCGTAACGTAACTGTTTATGCACCAGCTGTCGCTGAAACAGATAATGGATATGTCGGTGTTCTTTCTACGATAACGGTGACCATACAAAGCAATGGAAGTAGAAGGGTTTTTGTCGATACGCTCCCTCTCACACAAATTGATATGCAAGGTTCTGCACGGCTTTCCGTAAAAGTTGCCAGTGCCCTTGTAAAAAACGATGACCGATGCAAAATCAACCCTGACGAATATGATTATTTCTTTGTCGTACGAACCTCCGCTCCAATAATTGGAGGCCCCTCGGCAGGTGGCGTGATGACTGCTGCTGTTGTCTCGCTTCTTGAAAAGTGGACGATGGATAATACAACTGTTATGACTGGTATGATAAATCCGGATGGAAGCATCGGGCCGATCGGAGGGATACTTCAAAAAATAGATGCCGCATATTCTGCTGGTGCGACACGATTTCTCCTTCCAAAAGGCCAGATGACCTATACTGAGATGATAACAGAGACAACAACGGAAAACGGGTGGACACAAACTGTTTCAAAACCAGTCACGAGAAACGTTGCAGAATATGCATTAGATAACTATGGGATAGAAGCAGTTGAAGTCGAAGACATAAACGATGCTCTCCTGTATTTTACAGGATGGGAGTTTCCCGCAGCTGAATCCAACGGGAGTATCACAACAGAGGATTACATCAATTCTATGAAACCACTTGCAACCAATCTCTTAGATAATGCAAGAACGTCGTATACAAATGCGAGTGACTCCTTTGATAATTCAACAATTCCAAATAGCTGGCCTGATTATTACAAAAATCAAGTTACTGATTTTCTTAATAATGCACATGAACGATTGATAGATTCTGAAAACTGGTATGAACAAGAATCATATTACACAAGCACAAGCAAGTCATTTCAATCACTTATTGATTCACATTTTGTTACGTATGCTTGTAATTATTTTAGTGTAGATGATAAACAAGGTTATGTAGGTTCTCTTCTTGATGAGGCAAGAAAATTTCACAGCAATAAAAGCAGCCTTGCAAAAAATGCAGAAGTAAACGGATCAATTTCGCTGCAATGCGTTGGTGCTGCTCAAAAAAGAGCATCTGATGCAGATTCCTATCTCTCAGATGCAGAATCTAGCTATCAAAACGGTGATTATTTAACAGCATTATATAAGATTTCCTATGCTATGCAGCGAAGTGAAAGCATTGAATGGTGGCTTGGAATCTCATCTTATTTTAATGACACAGGAGATATTACTGCTGATGAACTAAAAGCACTTGCAGGGGAATATATTGAAGATGCGCAACAAGCTGTTGTTTACTCAGGTGTCATTTTGGAGGAGATGGGGCGATCATCGAGTTATCTTGATGATGCTGAAGGTTTATTAGAACTTGCAAGAAACGATAAAGAAAATGGGTATCCTGCTGCTGCATTTTTTGAAGCATTAGAAGCACTTGTTAAGGCAAACCTGGCACTTGAAATCGTCGATGGTGTCGATGAAGATAAAATTGAACGAGCACAGGAAAGCGCAAGTTCAAGTATTGCCGAAAGTCGAAACCGTGGCGTAGAACCAGTTCTTGCCGTAAGCTATTACGAGTATGCTCAAAGTCTTGTGAATGAATCATCAATCGATGTTGCAATGGTGTACTACAAATACAGTGGCATTATTGCTGGAGCACTTGGTTTCACAAGTACCTGTGGCGGGCAGTCATCGCGATATATAGGTGTTCCTCCTAAAATCAGTGTCTCACCGTGGGACCGTGGTGCTGTGAAATATCTTGAATATTACATCTTTTTTGTAATTGTCGGTGGCATCGGAGGCGTAGGGCTTGGGATACTTATTGGTGTAGCATCCTCAAAAAAATCAGAATATAAAACCAAATCTAAGAAGTACAAGCAGAGAAGTATCGATGATTACTACAAAAAACAACGCCAGTATTTTTCTGAAGATGAAATCCCCCCAAAGTATAAAGGATTATTACAAAAAAAACAAATAAGATAAATCAACTTACGTCTTATCATGCAAGTCTCAGGAGAACTCATAAATAATCAAATAATTGTAAAAAAACAAAAAAACGCTGGACGACTCTACAGTAAAAGTCATTTTGGTAAATTAATTTCTAGAGGTAAGGTGCAATTGGATTTACTTGAAGGAATTTTTCTTCTTGGTGAAAATAAAATTAGAATATTTGAAAATAAAACGGAGTTAGATTTTTCAACTCTTGTAAATCTTGCTGCGCAACAAATTCCTGAATTTGAAATAAAATATCTCATTTTCAAGGATTTGAGGAGCAGAGGACTTGCAATAAAGCTCTGTGATGAAAAAGAAAAAACCACGTTTTATCTCTCCAAACAAAAAAAAGACAAAAGAGAGAGGCAATGTTTTATCTATGCATTTTCAGAAAGAGACGTTTTAGATTTAAAAGAGGCAAAAAACTTAATACAAGATATAGCTAAGAAAAATGGAGAATTGTGGTTTGCAATTGTTGATGAAGAAGGAGATATCACCTACTACCATGTTTCACTAGCAGATCTGAAGGGAGATGTCTCTGAGCATAAGTATCCTACGGGCCGTGGCATTCTTCTTAAAAACCGTATTGTACTTTTTGACAGTAAACTTGCCAATGATTTGTTTCAAAAAGAGTTTTTTGGTAAACCTTTCGGAGAAGGACTGCAGCTTTCGCTTGTGGAGGGGCTGTATCTTTTGGAAAAAAAAGTTATTGATATTTTTTCAACCAAAAGTAAAAAACTTACATATAAGGAATGTATGGAAATTATTTATAAACTTCAGCCAGACATCAAGTTAAGGCTTATTGTTTTTTCTGATTTGAAAAAATGTGGCCTCATTGTAAAGACTGGTTTTAAGTTCGGTGCTCACTTTCGAGTGTATACAAAACAACCTGATGAGACGCATGCTGAGTATCTTGTTCATGTGGTTGATAAAGATTTTAAAAGTATCTGGGCTGAAATGAGCAGGGCCGTACGACTTGCTCATTCTGTTAATAAAGAAATCGTATTTGCAAGAGTTGATGGGAAAAGTATTGATTATATTAAGTTTGGTCGTCTGCGGCCATAATGTTTTTAAACGTATTTCACAATTCATTTTTTGTAAATTTTTTGGGAGGAGGTGAAAAAAGATTGCTTCAAATACGATGGCATGGTCATGCATGCTTTGAAATCACAAATGATGTAACGCTTGTAACCGATCCACATGATGGAAAATCAATAGGTATCCCAGTGCCAACAGTAACAGGAGATATTATTCTCGTATCACATGATCATTATGATCATAATAAGGTAAAATCAGTAGAAAAGGATGGCTCTAAGGTTGTTACCGACGGACGGAAAAGAACCATTTCAAATATTCAAATTAATGGCTATGAGTCATTTCATGATGAAGCCCATGGAGAGAAAAGAGGCGGTAATATTATCTTTAAGTTTACTTGCGATGATATCATCTTCTGCCATCTTGGTGATCTTGGACACATGCTTGATGAAAAAACAGTTCAACAGATAGGTGACGTCGATATTTTATTTATTCCAATCGGTGGAACATATACGATAGATTCAGAACAAGCTTGGGAGACTATTCATGCGATACAGCCAAAAATTACTGTTCCCATGCACTATAAAATCGAGGGGCTTTCGCTTCCTATTGCAGGCATTGACATGTTTTTGGAGAAAAATACATATAAAACTCTTAAAGTTGGAAACGAAATAGACATTGAAAAAGAAGAAATTCCAAAAGAACCTGAAATTTGGGTGTTTACCTTATAGATTTCTTTTGAAATACTTCTTTATTTACACAATTTGGCGGGATTTCACCTGTGAGTCCTGCAATCATATTTTCAGCGGCAATGATTGCCATTTTTGTCCGTGTTTCAACGGTTGCTGAAGCAGAGTGAGGCTGCAATACGACGTTATCAAGTTTCATAAGTTCCTTGCTTATGTTTGGTTCATACTCATAGACGTCAAGCCCTGCTCCAAAAATCCATCTCTTTTTCAACGCTTTCACAAGTGCCTGCTCATCAACGACAGGTCCACGGGATGTATTGATAAGAATTGCAGTTTTCTTCATCATTTTAAGTTCTTTTTCACTGATCAAATGATGTGTTTCCTTATTTAATGGGACATGAAGAGAAATAAAATCAGATGATTTTAGGATTTCAGGGATATCTACTTTTTTTGCTTTTAACTCATGTTCTAACGTTTCATTTACTCTGTCATCAACGTATAAAACTTTCATGTTGAACCCTTTGCTTTTCAAAGCAAACGAGGTGCCTATTCTTCCTGCACCAATGATCCCCAGTGTTTTATTTAAGACGTCTTGTCCATGCATAAGCATGGGATCCCATCCTTTGAATTTGTCTGCTCTTGCAAAGGCATCTCCTTCAACAATACGTCGTGCAACTGAAAAAAGCAGCGCCCACGCCATCTCTGCAGTTGTATCAGTGAGAACACCCGGTGTATTGCTCACTGGTATGCCTCGCTTTGTTGCTGCCTGTATATCGATATTGTCGTAGCCGACGGCATAGCTTGCTATCATCTTCAGTTTTGGTTCTGAATAAATCACATCTTTGTCTATTGTATCAGTTAATAAACAAAGAAGACCATCTTTTTCGCAAAGCCAGTTTATTATCTCTTGTTTTGAGAGAGCTCTATTTTCTGGATTAACCTCGATTTCAAATTCTTTTCTTAGAAGTTTAAGTCCGGGTTCTGGGATTTTTCTTGTGACATAGATTTTCATAGATTTCCACGTTGTAGATCCTTTCAATAATAAAACATTATAAATTTGTTTCTAAAATTGTTTGCATTATCTATATTGTTATTGAACTATTTTTTAGAATAGAGAAAGCATCACTTTTTCCTAAAGTCCCTGAGAAAACATGCATTTGATGATGCAGTTTTATCCGAGTGGGAAGATATGCCGCATCTTTGATTGTAAAATCATAGCTTTAACAAGACCGATTTCTTCTACACCGGGAAGTTCAAATCCGGGGTCTTCAAAAACCTTTGCGTTCTGTTGGAAGAATGTTAAATCAAAGAATCCCCAATCATCGAAATCTCCTTGTCCATTGCTCCCATCAGAGTAGTCCACTATTGTTTTATCATAGACGTAGTAGTAATTCATGACGCTCTTATAGTTGCCATGTTCTTCAAGATATTTTTCTTCGTCTTCTATAAATGAAATATTGTCGTTTCCTGGCACATTCCACGGCCCAATACCAAAGGTATGTCCAAGTTCATGCATAATGGATGAAGCGAGTACTAGTCGCATAGCCCTGGGTGTGAATGCACCTCTGTTTAGGATGTTTCTTTCATAACTGTTGCCGACAGCCATAGTATCGTATACGTTAAATTCTGAAGGATGGCAAAAGCCTGCGCTGTGACATATTAAGAGATATCGGAATATTCCTTTTCGTTCTTCAGGAAAATGATGTCTATAGAACTGTAGCATCATACCTGAATTCTGTGAAATTCTATCATAATGAGTGAGAAGTTCTCCGCCACCATTTACTGGTCCGTCTGGCCATCCGTCGTCAATATACATATTAATTCCATGTTGAGCGAATCGTTCAATGATGATTTGTTTAGATTCCTCCCACAAATAATGGTCTGGATGAAGGAATCCTTCACCTTTCATAGCATCTGCTTCTATGTAGATATCTTGAGAAAATGGATTTGCAAACCATTTTTCCATAAAATATTCCTCAGTATTTTCAAGGCCATCTTTATCTGGATCAAGGGTTGAATGATTATCATACACATGTGGTTCATATTCCCATTTCCATTCCCATGTTGTTGGGATTCCATCTCCATCAGGATCAAGTCTAGAATCATCTATCTTAGGGTTTGTTTTAAGTATATTTACTTCCGTCCAATAGGGAATTCCGTCAAGATCGTAATCAACCTGATATACGTTAAACCATATTTCAAATGTGTCGCCTAGATAATGACCATATCCGTCACTATCATTAAATGAATCATATCCATCCCATCTACCAGTTCGGTAATCATATGTAAGAGAAATGCTATCCATTTCATTATCTTGTGATCGGAGTCCAAGGATTCCTATGCTTTTTCTTTCCATAATAGTTAATGTTATTTCAGAGGTTTCTTGTACTTCTTTGTCTGTTGCATCTCGCTGGATTTTATTTTCTTGAAATATTGTGTCCCATGTGTTAAACAGCGTTTCAGTCACTCCTTTTCGGGACCAAACATCTTTACTTATGTATTCTTGATCATCTATGTTTGTTATAAAATAAAAACTTGGTTTGGTTTTCCATGCATTTCCACGTTTCATTGTTGTATCCAAAAGTCCTCTGTGGCGAATTCTATAAATTTCAAGGATTACCCCTTGATTTGTATAGGGACTAATGGCATCAAGATCATATTCACTGACATCGACAGGTTCTTGTTCTACCTCTTCATCCTCTTTGGAAAAAAATTCATAATAGACGTAAATGCTAGATACCACAAGACAAGCTACTACTAATAATGTTACTCCCATTATCAATTTTTGTTTGTATCGTAGGTACATTTTTTATTTGTCCACCATATATATGAATAATATGGTTATCTATTTATATAAAATTATCGGCTAATTCTAAAATTATAATAATTTATTTATTGAAAATATGGAAAAACTATTGGTTAGAAAAAGTTTTGACAAGAGACACCAAAATCTCATTCAATGACACATCAACATCATAGGTTCTACCAATATCAACCAAGACGCCATTTATTGAATCAATCTCTGTTTTCCTCCCTTTTCTAACACTTTGAATCATCGAAGAATAATTTTCAGATGTTTCTCGTATGACTTCTTTTGTTTTTTTAATCATAATTTGACGGGAGAGATTCATTCCATAAGCATTTGCAACATTTGTAGACTCTAGACATACCTTTTCTACAATTTTTTCAAGCAAGGGGTTCTCTAAAAGATACCCATTGCTGCACCCAAAAAAGGCAGTAATCGGATTAATACAGGAATTTACTACCGCTTTAACCCACATGTCTTCTATGATATTTTTACTAACAACGGTTTCAATACCTGATTTGTTAAAGACATTTTCAATATTTTTTATACGATCTGATGTTTCACCATCTAACTCCCCCAAAATGGTTTTCCCTACACCAGTATGTTTTATACAGCCAGGTTTAGAAAAAAAAGCACCATGAGTAGTAACGCCAACAATTATTTGCCTCCGGTCAACAACATGTTCGATTGCCTTAATGTTGTCTAACCCGTTCTGAAGAGATAAAACAACAGTCTTGTTGTGTATGATTTGTTTTGCCTGATCAATCGCAGATTCTGTATCATATGATTTAACAGTTACAATCAAAAGATCAACAGAGAACGATACAGCATCAACAGCATCTTCGGCAGAAATCTTCATATTCAGTTGAGTCTTCCCATCAATAGTTAAACCATTTTTTCTAATGGCATTTACATGAGACGTTCTACCAATAAGCACCACATCATTTTTTTTGGAAAGCAATGCACCAAAAAGTGAACCAATTGCTCCTGCACCAAGAATAACGATGTTCATACTAAATTCCTAACTCCTTACATTTTTTATATATCTCCTCTTCGTCCATGGCGATTAATGGGAGGAAAATCGGAAGTTTAACATGTTTTTTTAGTTTTTTAATCTTTAAAAGATCATCCTTATAATTAACATTAAAATTATATCCAGTTATAATAGCATCGCACTTTTTTTCAGAAGACAATTTGTTTAAACTTTCATAATAATTTTTTGATTTTAGATCAATCATTGTTATATCAGAGTCTATAAACCAATGGGTTGTAAATGAGTGTAATGCATCTGTATTGAATTCATTGCTGTGAACAAAGAGGATATCACATCCTCTGCGCATGATATACCATGCTGCCAAAATAGGTTCTAAGCCATCATCAATAAGTGCTAAGACTTTTCCCTGTGTGCCTAATGGTAGACCTCCTGTTCCTCTAATTTTTTCAGTAAAAAGAAACGTCTTATCATGTCGTATTTCAATGAATAATTCAAAATCTGGATTAGTTAAATTTACGCTTGCTTTCGTTGCTTTGACAATGTCACTACCAATTTCTACAGCAACATCTTGACTAGTGAAATTATGTTCCCCTGTTCTTGTTACCCGAAGAGCAAAGCTTTTTTCTTTGCTTAAATTCTTTTGAGAAAGGTCGATGGCAACATTGCTTATATCTTTGATATCGGAGGTTGTTTTGAGTACTGGGCTAAAGGAAGTTATACCAAAAATTCTTTTTAACACATCCAATCCTTTGGAAATTTCATCTGTATGAACATATATCCGGCCTCGATCCGTTGTGATCTTGCAGTGCAGCATATTTAATTCAAAAACATTCTTAATGTTCCTTACCAACGTTGATTCAAACTGTTTTCGTACATATGCACTTTTTAATGAAAGCTCCCCATAACGGATGAGTATTAAATCGTAATTCATTTATATACAAAATCAAACTGTAATTCATTAACGTTTTCACTGACAATTAAATAATCCTTTGTTTTATCACGTTATTGGATGCTAATGACATATTTTTTTCAGATTTGAATAGAAATGGATAACATTTATACAACATCGTCTCAGTAGCTAACACTTTTTAGTACATCCCCCATTGACGATATAATGGGGTGCTTGTCAATGGGGATGCACTATATTCAAACATACACATATCTGGAAGCAACTATTTTAAACTTATTCGCAACAATCAAGTTGCAGCTGTCGAAACCATTAAGGACCACACTTGCAGAATTGATCGTCTGTCTTCTGGAGAACAACAAGGCACATATATCGAAACTTGGTGAAAAACTCTCCGATAAAAACGCTGGTGTTATGGCATGCATCCAACGTATTCGTCGTTTTTTGTCAAACCCTAGGATATCCCCCACGCTCGCCGTTGTACCGTTGATATATCTGATGCGTCCGCTTCTCGAAAAGCTTCCTGAGATCATCTTGATCGTAGATCGAACAGACTTGAAGAAACGCCGACGGTACATAAACATCCTATCAGTAGCAGTAAGTTACAAAGGTCATGCTCTTCCTCTGTATTGGATGGTGTTCGGAAAAAAAGGGAATAGTTCTTTGGAACAATGGAAGCAAGTGCTCTTTCCTGTTATCGCAGGGTTACAACAGATGAGCTGGCTTTCTGACAAACCGATTCATATTCATGTGGTTGCAGATCGGGAGTTCGCCAGCCCGAAACTCGCGGAATGGCTGAAAACCAAAAGCTCTATTTGGATGACACAAAAACAGGTGACAACTATATCATTATGAGTCCAAGACTATCTGAAGCAATCAAAAACTATATCCCATACAGAAATCCACTACCTGAATACAAAAAATATTTAATCATAGTTCCAACCGGAAACTACATAGGTAAAAGACTAGGTGAGCAATCTGCTTACGTAGTAAATCTTACAAAAAAACTAGTAGTAGCAGCCGGGATAAAAAAACATGTGACACCTTACATCATTAAACCATCAGCAATCACAAATGACTTCAATAAAAACATAAATCCAAGAATAATACAACGAAAAGCCAGATACAAAAACATAGAAACCACACTCAGATACGACCACACAGATGACGAAATGGTCAAAAGACATTTCTATCAGCAGAAACCATCGTTTGGATCACTTAACGAGGAAGATAAAACAAGAGTTATGCTGGACAGATTTTTGAAAGGCGAAATAGACCTTGAAACCTACAAACAAAGTATAGATCTGTTACACAAAAAAGACAAGGATTCTAATGTTGTCGGTTACGTTTAAATCAGCTATGAACATGTGGTTCTGCTATGAACATGTAGCTTGCGGGTATGATCTAGTGGTTATGATCTTGGCTTCCCAAGCCAAGTGCCCGGGTTCGAGTCCCGGTATCCGCATGAATTAATTAAACAAATGGAGTTGAAAACTGGAAATGGCAAAAACCGTTAAAGTTGGAGATAGAGTTGAACTACTTTTTATAAATGATACATGGACGAAACTGCAGAAGGGAGACAAAGGCACTGTTTTTAAAATAGAAAATGAAGATGATGAAGCTCTCATATGGATAGATTGGGATAATGGTGAACGACTGGCGTTACTAGAAGAAATTGATAAATTTAAAGTAATCAAAAAATAAATATTATTAGTTAACCTTGGAATCTTAGTAAGATGGAGAGTAAAAAAGACAGTCTTGGGAAGGATCCTTCTAAAAAATCAATGAATGGAAATGATTTAGGAACTCTCATCTTCAATGGATCTGACCAGTCGCTTTCTTCATCAAAAATGTCTTTGGCTCTCACTCTGATGGAGTATGTTCCTTTTTTATCCCAAGTATGTGATGCCTCGCAGATATCACCTGAATCATACGGTCCAAGCCACTTGCTAAAGTTTCCACCCCCCCAATCCACATATAGGACACCTGGTTATCATCGGGATCTACGGTGCCTGTTTTGTAGGTATATTCCACTCCTGGTCTTCC
>JAUWYM010000165.1 GCA_030615845.1 Thermoplasmatota archaeon
CGTGTATGGACATGTCAAATATGAATAAAGAAAGAACAGCGAAATTTACTACTCTATTTATCATAATAGCATTTATTTTGGGAGCTGTAGTTGGATATGTGGTACATGATCTGACACGGACAGAAGGATACCAATTCGAAGTTGGTGAAAACATTTTGCAGAATTCTGGATTTGAGGACGGAATAGAAAATGAACCGTCATACTGGTATCAGGCCATAATCCCCACTGAGAACTTAACTATGTCATGGGATAGCGAAATACAATACAATGACAGCAGAAGTGTAAATATTAATAACACTCACATTTACGACGAAACTGTCTGTAACAATTGGGCTCAAACAATAAATAAAGTATCAAAAGAGAGAATTGTTGAACTATCTGGCTGGGTTAAAACAATAGATGCAGAAAGCGTCGTCATGGTTATACAATGTTGGGATTGGAGCGGCACTATGGTGGGCTTTGGGACCACTCAAACAACAAAAGAAATTAATGGTACAACTGATTGGCAAATGTACAACGCTTCTGTATATGTGCCCTCTGAAACAAATACTATAATAGTAAGATTGGTACTTACAGGAATGGGGCAGGCATGGTTTGATGATGTAACACTAGTTGTAAAATAAAAAGAAAATTGGAGGTAAAAAAAATGAGTAAAGGAACGCTGATAGGATTCTCATTGCTGATAGCTGGTATACTCATATGGATAGCATATGGACTATACCTAGGCTTTGAGGAAATAATGCAGGCGTTGGACCTAGTGACAGGATTTGTTATCGGGTTGATAATAATAGGACTGCTTGTCCTGTTTGCATCAATCATTCTTGAACAACGAAAAGACACAAAAAAGATGAAAGAAGAAATAAGTAAAGAGGATTTAGAACCATGATACTAACAAATACAGATTTTGTAAGTGGAAAAGAAATAAAAGAAATGCTTGGACTAGTAAAAGGAAACACTATTCAAGCAAAAAGCATTGGAAAAGACTTCAAAGCAGGGCTCCGTCACATCGCAGGTGGAGAAATAAAAGAATATACAGAAATGCTTGCTGAATCAAGAGAGATAGCATTAAAACGGATGAAAGACAAAGCAGAAAAATTAGGTGCAGATGGAGTAATCAACGTACGTTTCATGACCTCAGCGATTATGGGTGGTGCAGCAGAAATACTTGCATATGGAACAGCAGTAAAATTAAAGTAGATACCATGGGAATCACAAACATCATACTTCTTATTTCAGGAGTAATCGTCGTCTTGTTTGGCGTCGGTGCATTTCTTAACCCCAATCTTGCACGATGGATTAACGCACCAGGTGCCCCCATTATAAAAGGTATTATAGCTATGATTATAGGAATAATAATTATTATTGTGGGCTTAGTGATTCAGTTTCCAGTATAAGAGGATAAAAATGAAAAAAGTGACAATAACACTCAGCGACGAAGCATGGAAATGGTGGAAGAGCAACCCATGGATTAACCTTTCACAACTAGCAGAAAGAGAACTAAACAGAATCAGAACTCTTGAAGAACGAGTTCTTGGAACCTGTCCAGAATGTGGTAATCCAAAACTTCGATTTGATGGGAAAACTTATCGTTGTTCTAAATGTGGATATGAATATAAGTGATATCATATGAGATTCTGTCCGAAATGTGGATCAAAAAACATCGACTGGGTGCTCCCACAAACATGGTCAAAATATGAATGTAAAGACTGCGGATATATTGGGGTATTCATCATTGACGATGGAGAAATAGCAGAAGAAATCAAGAAAGAATACCTTAAAAACAACAAAATGATTGAGGGCTAAATGTAATATCATGATGGTTGCTACAACAGATACGCTTCCAGGCAGAGAGGTAAAAGAAGTTTTAGGGGTCGTCTTTGGTAGCTGCGTTCAAATGAAACATGTCGGGAAAGATCTAAGAGCCATGGGAAGAAGTGTGATAGGAGGCGAATCAAAAGCATATACTGAGCTAATGGAAGAATCAAGAAGAACAGCGATGCAACGTATGGTCGAGGAAGCGAAAAAACTTGGTGCAGATGCAGTTATTGGTATGCGATATGCAACTGCTCAAACAATGCAAGGTGCTGCAGAGCTTATTGCATTTGGGACAGCAGTTAAAACCGTTTAAACAAATCTTTGGAGGAGGAAAATGGTTGCAGTTGATGTGAAAAATCTTGTAAAACACTTCGGGTCAACTGAAGCGATAAAAGGCATCTCATTTACAGTAAATAAAGGAGAGATATTTGGCCTAATTGGCCCTAATGGTGCTGGAAAGACTACGGCACTGAGGGTTGTATCTACCCTGCTTCAGATAACCTCAGGATCGGTAAGTATCTTAGGATTTGATGTGAAAAAAAAGCCAGATGAGATCAGAAAACTTATCAGTTATCTCCCTGAGGATGCTGGTGCATATAAAAATCTCACAGGAAGAGCATACCTCCGATTTATTGCAAATTTTTTTGAAAAAAGATCAACACAAGAAATGGTTTCACTGGGAGTTGAAATTGCAGATCTTGGAGAAAGAATAGATGATAAAGTTGATACCTACAGCAAAGGTATGAAAAGACGGTTACTAGTGGGAAGGGCGCTTATGACGGACCCAAAGCTTGCTATTCTTGATGAGCCGACTTCTGGTCTTGATGTGATAAACGCCCAGGAGATTAGAAAAATAATAAAAAACACAGCCAGAAATGGTACTGCTGTTCTTCTCTCATCTCACAATATGCTTGAAGTGGAATACATGTGTGATCGCATAGCACTTATTGCAGAAGGAAAAATAGTTGAAGAAGGTACACCGAAAGCGTTATTGGACAAATACAATGCAAACAACATTGAAGAAGTCTTTACACAGGTGGTAGCATGAGTGCACTTGGAAATATTATAAAAAAAGAACTAAAAGAACTGCTCACACCTGCAACAATTCTTCCTATTGTTGTCATCGCAATTATATTTGGCTCAATTGGAAGTTCAATAGAAGGGATACAAGAAGGATTTGATGAAAAACCAGTACTAGGATTCATCAATGAAGACAACAGCACTCTTTCAACAAT
>JAUWYM010000079.1 GCA_030615845.1 Thermoplasmatota archaeon
ACAGTCTTATCAGGATTATCTGCTAAAAACTCCAGAATAGCAGGTATTGCTTCCTTACTAAATTTATTACTTAACATTTCAAATAATTGATATACGCTTTCATCTGAAATTAAATCCACATTTTTACCTTTTCTTCGTAACCACTTCAGTTTCTCCTCTAAAGTCACAGCTACAAGCATTGGGTTTACATCCAACTTTTCTACTATTTTATTAAATACTTTTAAATTTCGGGATATACTAATGGACTTGACCAGTGATTCTGGAAGTCCAAGTTTTTCTAATCTTTTTTCACAATCCCATATACGTTCTGGTAAAACCTTCCTAATATGTTCTAAATGTTCCTCCAATATTGGTGCCGGCGGTGAATCCGTATCAGGATACATCCTATTCGGTCCTGGTAAGATCCGTTCGAAATCATTTGTACCATCTGGGAAGACCTGTCTGGTTTCTGAAGGTACACCAATCGTCGCATCTGCTGCCCGTATTTTGATCTCTTCTACAGCAGTCTTAACATCAGCTTCATCACCCCAGACTAATACTAAAGTATCTGTTGATTTGACATTAAAAAGCGTTTCTAAGCGATTTATCTCTTCTGAACTTAGACTAAATTCTTCAAAATGATTGCTATACACAATATTTGGCATCACATCTTGACATGCGATGACTCTCACACGACCTGCAATCTCATCGCCGAAGGTTTTACCTGGTTGTGTAGGTTTATCAAATATGCCTGCAAAAACACGAAGTACTATTCCGTAGATTTTACCTTTGTTTTTAATAACTTCTTTAAACCGTTCGCACCCCGAATTTTTAAATATTGATGTAACATCTCGATATTCACTCCGAAAATTTCTTTCTGTAATACCACGTAATCTCAGTTCATCATGGATATCGAGTAGAGCCTTCTGTCTTCTTGCTTCATTAGCCACTGCTTTTGCTATATATTGAAGTTTTGGAACCCCTTTAAGCTCAACCCTCGTACCCCCATCAATACTTACATTTATGTCCTGGCGGACACTACCTAAGCCTCTTCGCACTCTACCGGTCGACCTCAGCAACCTTCCGATAAGGTTAGCGACTTCACCAGCCTCTGCAGGGGTTAGAATATCCGGATAGGTTACGACCTCCACAAGTGGTATACTTAACCGATCAGTTTTAAATATAATTTTATGCCCAACATCGCTTATTTCTCTACACGCATCTTCCTCTAATCCAAGTTGGATAATTCTTATCTTTCTGTTTTTATAAGGAATCCATCCTTCAATACCAATAATCCCCGTCCTTTGGAAACCTGTGGGGATGCTACCATCCAAATATTGTTTCCTACTAATATGAATTTCATCTACAATACTGCAATTAAGTAAAAGGGAAACTTCAAGAGCTATGTCTAATGCCTGTTGGTTTAGGCGAAAAGGTGGTGTATCATCCATCTCATAGGTGCAGACTGTATCATCGTAGAGTTGATAAATTACGTTCTTTTTAGTTTTGAACTCCATTAACGCTGTACCATCATATTCACCTAGTTCTGAAAGTGTAGGTCTCATGTGTCGCAGGATTACTGCACTAGGTTCATCATGGTGCAGTACTGCTCTACAGCGACAGAATAATTTTTTCTCTGTAAGTAATTGTTGATGAATTTCTAACCCGCATTTTAAACCTAACTCGCTGTAGTATTTTTCATCATCGATTAATTCCTTAGACATCGTGCAGATCAAATACTTCACCTATTATCTAAACATTACGAAATTTGTAATATATTTCTATATTTTATAGCCAATAATTAAATTTACCCCAATATTCATCTAAAAAGGAAAGTGCTGTTCTTGTAGAATTCGAGAGTAACCTATATCTATTATACTCCATTCCTATTCCCCTCTACAATACCCAAAAATTAGGATTTTTTAGGAGGTTAATCACCGTCTTTTCAAAGGATGGATACAGTCTCCTAATAGTTATATAGATGTGACCAATATGGATTAATAAGATATGCAAATAAAAAAGACAGTTAAAATCCCAGTGCATTATGCAACTACTGAATTCAAACATAGCATACTTGATAACACTACAACAAGAATTACCTATTGTATCAAATGCATTTCAAGTCTTATTGACAAAGACACTGAGTTGACCAGAAAGAACATCCGCAGGCTTGTCAAAGAGAACAACATTGCTGGAAAGACAAAACTTTCAGCAGGCTTTGTTGACCAATGTGTTGACAAAACGATATGGTCGTGGAAATCATACAAGCGATTGCATGATGATTGGCTACGAAGGCTTGAAAATGTCCTTCGCAGAGGCAATGAAGTTTATCTTTGGAAGTATCTTCAGAAAGAACCAACATCACCAGATTTCAATCATAAGACATCCTGTCGTATTGACGAACGTACAGGCAAAATTGAATGGAACAAAAAAAGCAAACTGTCGCCGTTATGGATTCATATGTCAACTTTGAAAAAAGGTAACACTGTTGGCATTCCGCTTAACCCATCAAAATATCATCTTAAACAGTTGAAAGACGCTGAAATGAGAGATTTTGAAATCATCAAAACAGATGGTAAATATTATGTTCACATCTCCATTCAAAAGGAGATTGATGATAAACAACCAAGTTCCGTAGGAGGTATTGACCAGGGTCTGAACCATAGTGCAGGAATCGTATTGCTGCCTTCAGACAAAAATGGCATACCTTTTGAAGGAATGATATGCGATGAAAAGAAACAGGAGATTCTTCAGAAATATGACCGGCTTATTTCTGAATTGCAAAATGCAAAAAAATATGGCAAGTTGAAACAGTTGCGAAGCAAACGTTTCAATGTAGCCAAAGAGTATGACTGGCAGATTGCAAATCAGATAGCAGATGTTTCTGAAGGGTTTTTGATTGGTATTGGTGACACCGAGTTCAGAAAGGCAATGTATTGTGGTAATGGTATGCCGAAACTCCGTAAGCGTATCGGCAAATGGTCATATGCCAGGCAACGTCAGTCTATTGCGTTGAGACGTGCTGAACGTGGCTATGACACATTGTTTGTTTCTGAAAGAGGTTCTAATAACTGTTATCATTGCGGGTCACATTTTGTGTCCCGTAAATGGCTGCCAAGTGGCGAATCATACATCTTGTGCCATTGTTGCGGTCTGAAAAAGGATGCTGACATCAATTCTTCTTATAACATTGCATATGAAACATTTCTTCGATGCCAAGATGAACGGCTAAAAGCAGGGATGAACATGGAGGAGACCCATGGGAACCTGTAAACGGATGCCTGTCAATTTATTGGCAGGAGGTTCACTTGAAAGTATCTATATATTATCAATAAGGTGATCAGAGTGGTAGAAGAAGATATATACAAAGGCTATCGTGGAGCTGCAAAAAAGAAACTTAAAGAGTTTGGTGTAAAAGTCTGGAGTGATGTAATAATTAAATCAACTCGAGGCATATTCAAGGGCATTATTCTTCCACGAGCGGAAACTGAAGATGACCAACACATTGTATTAAAACTTCATAATGGCTATAACGTGGGTATAAAAATTAATTCAATCAAATCAGTAGAAGAAGTAGGGTATAAAGAGGGGCATTATAAAATTCCAGAATCAGAATTCCCAAGGAATTCAAAAAAACCTAATGTTACACTTTTTGGAACTGGTGGTACAATTGCATCAAGGTTAGATTATCGTACTGGAGCGGTTATTCCTGCGTTTACTCCAGGGGAATTGTACGGTGCTGTGCCGGAACTCGCTGGTATCTGCAATTTAAAGACCGAAAAATTATATGGTATTTTCAGTGAGAATATGGGTCCAGAACAGTACATAACAACTGCAAAGGCTATTGGTAGAGAGATAGAGAATGGGGTCGACGGTATCATGATTGGTCACGGTACAGATACTATGCATCATACCGGAGCAATATTATCATTCATGGTTCAGAAACCACCAGTGCCAATAGTGCTAGTAGGTTCGCAGAGATCGTCGGACAGACCTTCAAGTGATGCCGCGCTTAATTTAATCAACGCTACAAGGACTGCTGCATATTGCGATATTGCTGAGGTAATGGTATGTATGTTCGGACCAACAAGTGACCAATACAATTTACTACATCGAGGCACACGCGTTCGGAAAATGCACAGTAGCTATAGAAGTACTTTCAGAACTATTGGAGATATACCATTAGCAACTGTAACCCCCACGGAATTTAAATATTTAAGAAAAGATTATAACAAACGCAGAAAAGATCGAGATGTGATAATAGACACAGCATTTGAAGAGAAAGTAGCGATTGTTTACTATTACCCGAATATGTTGCCAGATATGATCGAATCACTTATTGACCATAAATATAAAGGTATAGTGATAGCTGGTACAGGGTTAGGTCATGTAAATAAACCCTTGTACAAACCTTTAAAGCGTGCAATTGACGAAGGAATCGCGGTATACATGACGGTTCAGACATTGTGGGGCTATGTTCAGATGTATGTTTATGATACGGGACGTGATTTATTAAAGATCGGTGTGGTACCTGCAGAGAATATGTTGCCTGAGGTTGCATACATGAAACTATGCTGGGCTTTAGGTCATACCAGTAATTTAGAAGAAGTAAAAAAGATAATGCTAACACCAATTGCAGGAGAGATTACTGAGAGGGAACCTCATAACGGTTACATCATTCTACAAGGCGGTATACCTGAGGTTGATGAGTTTGTCGGTAAATATATGAGATAAGAGGTAAAAACATTATCATTAGAAAAAAACACTGCGCAAAAATTCTTATCATACTAACCTATTTGGTAAGGGGAAATCATGAAAAAAAACGATTCCTCCTTTGACTTACCAACAATACAGAAGCATTCGAATGATGAATACGAACCTCGTAGTCAGATATTCCATACCCTCATGCCTTTTAAGGTAAGAGAAATTCTTATCGTTTCAAGCCTATATGACGCATTTATTATCGAGGAAGAAGGCCTCATCTCTGAACTTGTTATTGGACAATACCGACATCTTCTCCTTAGTTCACCACCTCGAGTGACCCGTGTTTATTCAGGAGAAAACGCACTGTCAAAGTTGAAAGAAAGCCGTTACGACTTAGTCATCACCATGTCAAAGCATATAGGGATGGATCCATATAATTTCGGTAAAAAAATAAAGAAATTGCATCTAAATTTACCTGTGATTCTTTTAGCAACTGATACCGCTGATATAAATCTTATTCAACAAAAGGATAATGAAAAAGGAATCGATAAAGTATTCTTCTGGACTGGAG
>JAUWYM010000163.1 GCA_030615845.1 Thermoplasmatota archaeon
ATAGATATCGTAATGATTTGTTGTTCTATTGTAACACCCAAATCATATGCACTGACCATAGGAAACGCAATGGAGAGCGTTAATATACTTATGAATACCAAACTTGCTATTCTCTTCATGGAAATCTTCCGCTACCATATATTAAACATTTATTTATTTTTCTATGAATCCCTGCTGGCCATTGTTTAATCAAAGGTATTACAGGAAAAAAATGGACAAAAAAACAAGGTGGCAAAAGTTTTAAATAAAGAATTTCTTTCCTTAGCCCCTACCAGTACCAAGAACAGGTGTACAAAATGGTAAAAAGCATGTATGATTACGTAAGAGATCAATGGAGAAAACCTGACACATCGTACCAGTCACCAATTAAAAATCGTCTTATTCAGTGGAGAAAAGAGGAAAACTTTACAAGAGTTGAAAAACCAACGAGAATTGATCGGGCACGATCCTTAGGATATAAAGCAAAACAGGGATATATCGTTGTACGGGCCCGAGTACGAAGAGGAGGACTAAGAAAGCACCAGATCAAAGGTGGAAGGGTTGCATCGAAAAAAGGAATGAAAAAAATCACTGCTGCAAAAAGCACACAGAGGATTTCTGAAGAACGTACTGCAAAAAGATATCCAAACATGGAAGTGTTAAACTCATATTGGGTTGGAGAAGATGGGAGATATCACTACTATGAAGTTATTTTAGTTGATCCTGCACATCCTGCAATCGTCAATGACCCAAAGATAAACTGGATCTCTGCATTTCCAAATAAAAGAAGAGTTCTCAGAGGAAAAACAAGCGCTGGGCAAAAGGGAAGAGGACTGCTTCACAAAGGAAAAGGTGCTGAGAAAATACGGCCAAGTATACGTGCTCATCACGGCAAAGGAAAATAATTCTCTTTTTATCGCACTAGCATAACTGGTTTATGGGCATATTGTACGACTTTATTTGCAATGCTACCTATAGGATATGTTCCAAGTTCACTTGCACCTTTACTACCTAGGACAATAACATCACAGTTGAGATTGCTTGCAATATCAATAATTTTTGCAGCGATATCTCCTTCTTCAACCATTCCAGTAACAGTATAGCCATGGCTTCCTATATCCTGCAAAACGCTATCAATAAGATTGTTTGCCTTCTGTTTCATAAGTTCATAGGTTTTTTGATCCACTAGATTTTTTTCAGACGGAAGAGGCACTACTGAAAGGATGATAAGTTCACCGTCTTCATCAACAAGCATCATGGCCTTATTTAATGCATTTTCTGATCCTTCAGAGCCATCAAAGCCGACAAGAATTTTTTTCATAACTTATTTTTCCCTCCAAACTGGACCTTTCTCAGTATCCTGAATTTCATATCCAATTTCTTCAAGTTTCTTTCGTATCTCATCTGCCGTCTTCCAATCCTTATGTTTTCTTGCCTCTTCACGAATGCTGAGTAACGCTTTTACAAGTTCACCAGTATCTTTTGCATCCATCGATACATCATACTCTAAGAGAAGCATCTCCAGCTCTTTATATAATGAAACATCGTCATGTTGAACAGTTTTTGGTTGAAACAGCGTGAGAGCACCACCCAACTGAAGAAACAACTCAAGTGAATGATTGCAAAGCCCAGCATTTGGTGATTCATTGTTTTCAAAAAACCTGTTACTCGAACCAACAAAGTCAAAGAGAGCTGCAAATGCTTTTGGCGTATTAAAATCATTATCCATTGCCTGCTCAAACTCTGTCTTAAAATCATCAAGTACTGCAAGATAGTGTTTCTCCTCTGGAGAAAGTTTGTTTTCATCAATCGTTTCATTTTGACTATTTTCAGAACATTTCTCTAATCTTTCTTTTAATCGATACATTCGGTCTAAACCTTTTTTCACATCACGTAATGCCTTTTCAGAAAAATCAGGAGGACTCCGATAGTGTGCCTGCGCAAAAAACATACGAATTACTTCAGCATCCCAGCTTTTCAATAAATCCCTAATATTTACGATGTTCCCAATGGATTTAGACATTTTCTTGCCATCAACAGTGAGAAGACCGATATGCATCCAGTATTTAGCAAACTGTTTACCTGTTGCAGCTTCAGCTTGTGCAATCTCGTTTTCATGATGCGGAAAACGAAGATCCATCCCCCCGCCATGAATGTCAAACGGAAGCCCCAAATATTTACTGCTCATCGCAGAGCATTCAATATGCCAACCAGGACGTCCTTCACCCCAAGGAGACTCCCATGATGGTTCACCTGGCTTTGCATTCTTCCACAACGCAAAATCAAGGGGACTCTGTTTTTTCTCCCCTGGCTCAATACGTGCTCCAGCCTTCATATCCTCAAGCCTTTGTCCAGAAAGCTTTCCATAATCTCTGAACTTTTCAACAGAGAAATAGACATCACCATCAGCGACATATCCATATCCTTTGTCTATAATCTGTTGTATCATAGTGATCATATCAGGAATTGTCTCACTAGCTTTCGGGTACACATTTGCTCTTCGAATTCCAAGATCATCAAGATCCCCGAGACATCGATCAGTAAAACGCTTCGAATACTCAAGTGCATCAACACTCTCCTTGTTAGCTGCAAGAATTATCTTATCATCAACATCAGTGATGTTTTGGACATATGTTACATCAAATCCCTTGTATTCAAAATATCTACGGATAAGATCAAACGCGAGATACGTACGGGCATGCCCAATATGTGCATCACTATATACCGTCATACCGCAAACATACATCTTAACTTTTCCTTTTTCAACAGGAACAAATGTTTCTTTTTTTCTTGATAATGAATTATAGATTCTCAACGTCATACATTAGACTCCAGATATTTCCCTAATAACAGCAAAAATATATACTTTACTAAAAGTGATGCCCAAATCTTTTAAATAGAGTTTTCTTATACCGAAAAACGGAGGCTACATAATGAAAACGACGTTTAGTATTATCAAAGCAGATGTAGGAGGCTGGCCAGGACACGCGTGGGTACATCCAGACCTCAAAGAAGTTGCAAACATAAAACTTAGAGACGCGCAGGTATCAGGCTTGATAAAAGATTTTCATGTCACTAACTGTGGTGATGATTTAGAACTTATTATGACACATACCAACGGTGTTGATGCAAAAGAAATCC
>JAUWYM010000177.1 GCA_030615845.1 Thermoplasmatota archaeon
CTCTTGAAGAAATAAGCAGTGTAGCACAAATGAAAAAGAAAGAAATTGGGAGGAATTATAGGAATATTTCACGTAAACTTGAATTAAAATTACTCCCTACAACGCCTCAGGATTATATTTCTCGTTTCTGCAGTCAGTTAAAACTTAGTAGTGATGTTCAAGCAAAGACTATTGAGATACTTAAAAAAGCAGCTAGTAACGAGCTTACTAGTGGACGAGGCCCCACGGGTCTTGCAGCTGCTGCTTTGTATATAGCTTCAGTTCTTTGCGGTGAACGCAGGACTCAACGAGAGGTTGCAGAAATTGCTGGTGTTACGGAGGTAACTATTAGAAATCGTTACAAGGAGCTTGCAAAAAAACTGGATATTGACATTGTTATGTAAAAAAAATCTTATTTTAAAAAAAATGTATAAAAAAATATTTTATAATCGGTGAAAAAAAAATGAAATTTGAAGAACTCAATATAAGCAAAAAACTAATAGATAAAACACGTGAACAAGGATTCGAAGAACTAACTCTTATTCAAGAGAAATGTTTACCTGAAATCATAGATGGAAAAGATGTTGTCGGTCAAGCAGAGACAGGATCAGGGAAAACACTAGCATTTTGTCTCCCTATATTAGATAGAATCATCCTAGGTGAAGGACTTCAAACAGTTGTTCTTACTCCTACAAGAGAGCTATGTGTGCAGGTGACAGATGTATTCAAAGATTTTGGTAAAATACTTGGTGTTAAAACTACTAGTATATATGGTGGTGTAAGTATTGGACTGCAGATTAAAAGAATAAAAACCTCTGAAGTAGCTGTTGGCACACCTGGCAGGATGCTGGATCATCTTCGTAGGAAAACAATAGATTTCAGAAATGTTAGATTTCTTGTACTTGATGAAACTGATAAAATGCTAGAAATGGGTTTTATCGATGATGTAGAAAAAATAATACATCATGTGCCAAAGAAAAGGCAAACACTCATGTTCAGTGCAACGATTATGAGAAGTATTCATAGACTCATGAATAAACATCTTAACAATCCTGTTGTTATAAAAACTAAATCTCTGGTGGATAAAAGTAAACTAGAACAGGTCTATTATGATATCTACCAGCAGAACAATAAATTCTCAATTCTTGTACATTTACTTAAAAACAATACACATGGTCTTGCAATTGTGTTCTGTGCAACAAGAAGAGAATCTGATATTGTAGCAAGGAATCTTAGACATCATGGAATCAATGCCTCTGCGATACATGGAGGGATGAGTCAAAATAAAAGATCACAATCATTAGATTCTCTAAAGAATCAGAGAACAGATGTTCTTGTAGCAACTGATGTAGCAGCAAGAGGTCTTGATATAAAAAACGTTACTCATATCTATCACTACGACGTACCAAAGACACCTACTGATTATATACATCGTATCGGTAGAACAGCACGTGCTGGAGCAAATGGGACAGCAGTCACACTGCTAACAGAGCCAGATCATGACAATTTCAGACGAGTGCAAAGCAACGATGAACTCAGAATAGAAAAAGCAGATATTCCTAATTTCAAAAAAGTTACTTTTAACAGAATATCTAAACATAAGAAAAAACCATTTCGAAGACAATACCATCATTTTTCTAGACGATAAAACTTAAAAATCTCTTTCTATGCTGTTTTCAATCATTTTCGTTTCTTCAACCATGAAAGAGCCTTTTCCTCACTATTAAAAAAACGTATATCTTTTTCTGCTGATATCCATAACAAACGATGCTATCACTCTTGCAACATGGTTTAAACCCAAAATAGCAATCTTCCTGATTTTTTCATTTTGACGTTTTGACACGATATATTTATAAAGAGATGGAGGCAAAGAGTAACACGCTATTTAATAACATATAACATGTTAGAGATTGAAGAATAAATAAGACAGATGATGAAAATGGATTGGAGTTCTGAGTTAAAGAATAGTATTTGTACGGTTGATCAGCTTAGAAAATATACTGATTTATCTCACGATGTAGAGATGCAACTACAACGGATTATAAAACGACATCCAATGTGCATTACTCCTTACTATATGTCTTTAATAGATTGGGATAACCCAAGTGATCCGATAAAGAAAATGGCTATACCTTCGTTGGAGGAGTTTAACCTCGAAGGTTCGTATGATACAAGTGGTGAAGCAGAAAATACAAAACTACCTGGATTACAACACAAATATGAACAAACAGCATTGATACTATCCACAAATAAATGTGCAACCTATTGTCGGCATTGTTTCAGAAAAAGACTGATTGGTTTGCCAAATAAAGAAATAATCAAAAGATTTGACGAAGCAGCTGATTATATCAAGCAACATGAAGAGATTAATAACGTATTGATTAGCGGTGGTGACCCACTTGTTTTGTCAAACGAGATTATAGAGTCATTCCTTGCAGTGTTGTCAGATATATCGCACCTAAAATTTATACGATTTGGTAGCAGGATGCCAGTGACTCTTCCATCCAGATTTGAAGACGATGAGTTATTAGATATTTTAAGGAGATATTCACATCCTGATAGACGGATATATGTTGTTACTCAGTATAATTACCCAAGAGAGATAACTAAGGAATCAATTAAAGCAATAAATATTCTAATAGCCGCTGGTGTAATATTGGCCAACCAGACAATATTATTAAAAGGTATAAATGACTACCCAAGAACGTTAGCAAAATTACAGAATAAACTTGTTGGCATAGGGGTTAATCCATATTATGTCTTTCAATGCCGCCCAGTTAAACGAGTGAAATCTTCATTCCAGGTTCCGATATATAAAGGTATAGAAATCG
>JAUWYM010000083.1 GCA_030615845.1 Thermoplasmatota archaeon
CTTGAAAAGAAAGGTGCAAAACCCATGCTTCATGACCCCTACGTGCGAGATTTTGATCTTCCATTCACCAAAGACTTTAATGAAGTCATAAGCAATGCAGATGCTATTGTTATTGTAACCAAACATAAAGAATATCTAAATCTTGATCTTTCTTCAATAAAAAATAAGATGAATACTCCCATTATTATCGATGGAAGAAACACCTATCAAAAAGAAGAATGTGAAAAACTTGGGTTTATCTACAAAGGCGTTGGAAAGCCTCATTAAAAACATGCTACTATTTTTTCTAAATCAGAACCGTTAAGTGCGGGATGAACCGGCAGTGAAAGTACTTCATCAGCAAGCTTTTCTGAATTTTTCAGATCACTATGTGTATACGTTTTTAAATGATTGTAAAAATGCAATGGCTTTGGATAATAAATTCCAAAACCTATGTCATTGTTTTTTAGTTGTTGAATCACAGCATCTCTCTCGTTGCATTTAATCGTATATTGATGATAAACATGCTCAGTGTTTTCTAAAACATACGGAATTTCTATTCCTTCAACACCACCAAGCTTCTCACTAAAATATTGGGCATGTTCTCTTCTCTTCTGATTAAAGTGTGGCAGTTTTTTCAGCTGCTCCAGTCCAATTGCTGCAGCGATATCAGTCATTCGATAATTATATCCTAAGCGACCGTGTTCATAACCCCATTTTGTTTTCTCCCGTCCATGGTTTCGTAATGAATAGAGCCGTTCAGCCAGATCCTCGTTATCTGTTGTAATCATGCCGCCTTCTCCAGTGGTCATATTTTTTGTTGGATAGTACGAAAAGCATTCCGCATCACCGAATGATCCTATCATTTTACCATTGTATTTCGCACCGTTAGCCTGTGCAGCATCACCAATAACATGTATGCCATATTTTTCAGCGATTTCCAATATCGGATTCATATCTGCAGGTTGCCCATAGAGATGAACCGGCGTAATTGCTTTTGTCTTTTCAGTAATCAACAACTCAATTTTTTCTACATCTAAATTAAACGTCTTTGAATTCACATCACAAAACACAGGCTTTGCATTACAAAACAAGACTGAGTTAGCAGAAGCAATAAATGTAAAAGAAGGAAGAATTACTTCATCCCCACTTGTTACACCTACAGAAAGCAGTGCAAGGTGCAAAGCAGTTGTCCCCGATGTTGTTGCAACAGCATATTTAGTACCAACAAATGCTGCAAACTGTTTTTCAAATTCTTCTACTCTTGGGCCACAGGCAATCATCCCAGACTCAATAACCTTCATGACCGCCTGTTTTTCTTCCTTGCCGACAAGTGGTTTTGCAACAGGTATCATCCTTCAATCTCCAAGTAAATATTTTCATCAACATGTATTTCCTTTCCACAGTCTGGACATTGTAACATTACCTTATGTTCACTTTTGCTTTTTTCATCAAGCTTCATACCACAAGTACAGACAAATCCTTTTAACTGTGCAGGATTTCCAAAAACAAGCCCATAATCGGGAACGTCTTTTGTAACAACAGACCCTGCCCCCACCATCGCATAGTTTCCAATGGAAACGCCTGCGATAATTGTTGCATTTGCACCAATTGATGCCCCATCCTTTACCACTGTGTTTATCAACCGATCATCAGTCCATATCGCTGCTCTTGGAAAGACATCATTAGTGAAACAGACATGCGGACCGATAAAGACATCATTTCCAATCGTCACTCCGTCATATAATGTTGCAAAGTTTTGCAGCTTACAATTATCTCCAATTTCAACATTTATATCGATGTAGACTCCTTTTCCGATAGTGCAGTTTTTACCAATCTTCGCTCCATTTCGGACATGGACAAAATGCCAGATATTTGTCCCCTCACCGATCTCTGCATCCTCCACATAAGCTGACTTGTGTATCATAGTATTCTTACCTCCACCCCATTTTTGTATGACGTTGTTGCAGCCTCAACGATTTTTAACGCCAAGAGTCCATCAACTCCTGTTGCAAGTGGTTGTTTATTTTGCTTTATTGCTGCGACAAAATCCTCAATTTCATTTCTCAAAGGTTCCCTTTTTTCTAATGCGATTTGGTTTGTATTATATTCAATAGGAACGCGAAAGAGATCCATTTCATCAATCTGTTTAAAAGAAGATGATGATATGGTAACCGTTTGGCTCATGTAGTCTGCTTCAACAAAGTTTTTTGAACACGTTAAAAACAGTTTTCTAATCTTTGTCGGTGTCAGCCAATTTACTTCAACAATGCCACATATTTTATTTTCAAAGTTTAACACGATGTTTGCGTGATCCTCGTATGCAATATTTTCAGTGAATTTTCCAGCTCGTGCATACACAGACTCCACATCACCTGCGAGATACCGCATGACATCGATATCATGCACACCGAAATCAAAGATAACACCAACATCTTTTATCCTTCCTGGAAAATTGCTGACACGCTTCGAAGTAATTGTGATCAGTTCACCGAATCTCTTGTTCTGCATCGCGTCTTTTATAAATTTTACTGCAGGATTATGACGTTCTATGTGACCAGCAGCAAGGACTAAGCCTGTTTCTTCTGATTTTTTTGTTAAGGTTTGCGCCTTTTCAACTCTGTTACAAATGGGTTTTTCTACAAGAACGTGTTTTCCTCTATTTAAAAGATCCATTGCGATATCATGGTGTGTTATTGTTGGTGTTGCAATGATTGCAGCATCTACTTCTTGTAATAGTTCTTTGTAATCAAAAAATGGTTTTGTATCAAATTTTTCTGCCACTTTTTTTGCTGTTTCTCTATTGGTATCAGCGATTCCGACAAGCTCTACTTGTTCTAATTCTGAACAGATTCTTGCATGGTTTTTCCCCATTGATCCTGTGCCGATTACACCAATTTTTAGCATGCTAGTGGGAATTTTTGTCTACTACTTATAGATTGTGCTATCTGTCCCTTTGATTCTGTATGAACTACCTACCATTCTGACATTTTGACACGTTAAGTTTATATATAACTAATGATAGAGAATAACACGCTATCAAATAGCATGAATAGTTTGGAAGAGGTGAAATGAAAACGAATAGAAATGTAGCCAATTGCTGTATTATTCAAAGATGTCTCGCACATAAAAAGAAAAATAATATAAAATATAAGCTATATATAGATTAGGGGAGGAACGATGAAGATATCCATAATTATTACCACAAAGAATGAAGAATTCAACATTACTAGATTACTAGAAAGTATGCATAAGATTAAAGATAAGATAGAAGTAATAATTGTGGATGCTGGCTCAACAGATAAAACCTGTGAAATAGCAAAAAGCTATGATTTTGTTAAGTTGATATCAGCACCTTCCTCACTTAGAGGTGGTGGAAGGAATATCGGAGTTAAAAAATCAAGTGGCAATGTTATCGTATTTCTTGATGCTGATACTGAACTAATAGATAAATGGTATTCTGAATTAATTAATTCAATGAAAAGATATGATATTGTTGCAGGCTACTCTCCCGACCCAAAAGGACGACATTTGCCAAGAGTTCCTATCTATGTTAACGGGCAGGATATAACATATCCAACTTGTAATATAGCATACAAAAGAGAAATATTTGAAAAAGTTGGATATTTTAGAGAAGAGATGATAACTGCCGAAGATATTGAATTAAATTATAGATGTGTAAAGGCAGGGTATACAATGTTTTACAATCCGAAAATGATAGTTTATCATTATCAAAGAGCCACAAGAAAAGGATTTGCAAAGCAAGCGTTTTGGAATGGATATGGGAGAAGACAACTCAACAGAATTCACCCAGAACTAAAACACGCTCATAGCCACGGAATAGGTGCAAAAAACATGACTCGTCTAGGCATCGGATTTTTAGGACTTAATATAGGACGTTTATTTAGAAAGAAACAATAATCTCTCTGTTTTCCTTCAACAGATACTTTTTATTTTTCATTATTTATTACTTAAAAATAATTTTGAACGATATATTTTTAAATGAAGATTTCATACGATATATTGCTCATCTAAAGCCTAGGATCAACGTTTGATCTGTTTGGTTTATTGAGTCGTAACATAATAAGTGAGGATACTGGTTTGAGGAGGATACAAATGAGATGTGGTATTGTTGCATGGTGGTTTTTCTATTACATAGGAATGGTTACAGAAGAAGTTCATCATATATTTAAAAAAGAATAAAGATGTATGTACTACAAGCATATTTTTAAAATACATTTCATCATTTATTAAATATTGAATTTTTCTTCAAGGTTTTTTATTTTTCATTTTGTCATTTTTACACGATATCTTTATATATAACTGGTAATAGTACATATCATGTTATATGCTATCACTATATATAGATGAAAAAATAAGGCTAAGACATGAATAATGCAATCATTGGATATGTTTTTGGAGGTTTAACGCAGTGAAGGTTGTAATGATACCAAACAATCATGATTACATCTTTGAACTAAAAGCCAACTTGGAGTCTAAAGGTATTCATGTTGCTTTGATGTCGTACTTTCATTATGCGGCCCCATACAATATTTTAAAACTACTAATGTTAAAACTGAAGGGCTATAGCATTTTTCATATCCATTTTGAGTACGCTTTTCCTTCTACATTTTTTATGAAAATTATTGTAAAATTTTTGAAACTTCTGAATTACAAAATAGTTTGGACTATACATGATATTAGTAGTAACTATACCAGTAAATTTCGTACAAAAGAAAAATCACGTTGGCTTTATGAAAATACTGATTATAAATTTGTACACTACAAATCTAATCTTGCAAGATTAAAAGAATGTTTTGATGTAGAAATAGATAATGTTGAAGTGATATTTCATCCTGTTTTTAATTATCCTAATAATATTACAACAGAGGAAGCAAGGAACCGCTTGGGAATACCAAGTTCTAAAAAAGTGATACTATCTTTTGGAATGATAAAGAAATACAAGGGGCAAATTGAATTGGTAAAGGCTTTTGAAAAGTTAAACAAAGAATATATTTGTTTGATTGTCGGTTCAGGACGAAATTACTCTGAGACTTCAGAGTTTATTAAAAAGAAAGCAAAACAATACAAAGATCGGCTTATGTTCATAGATAAATATATTCCAGAGGATGAAATTCAGATCTAT
>JAUWYM010000022.1 GCA_030615845.1 Thermoplasmatota archaeon
ATGAAAGTAAAGAAACAAGTCAAGAATACTTTGGGGAGATACTCTCTGTTATAAAGCCGGTTAAGACCGAGGGGTCTCCGCTTGTCGTTATTGGACCTGGTTTTACTAGAGAGCATTTTGTAAAATATGGAAAAACTAGAGAGCCCGAGTTGTTTGAAAACAGTATGACTCATGCAACAGGGCACTCAGGCATGAATGGTGTCCACGAAGCATTAAAAATAGGGATAGTGGAGCAGATTACGAAAGACAACAGGGTATCAATCGAGACACAGTTTATTGAAAAACTATTTGAAGAAATCAAAAAAGACGGACTTGCAACCTATGGCAAGCAGGAAGTTTTAGATGCATTAAATAAAGGGGCGGTTGAACGACTTCTCATTTCTGATCTTTTTGTGAGAAGTAAAAAAGGTGAAACGTTTTTGGATTTGGCAAGAAAAACACACAGCGAATTTACCATCATTAATACCATGCATGATGCAGGGAAAAAATTTGAAGGAATTGGAGGAATTGCCGCTCTTCTACGTTTTAAAATATAAAAAAAAGTTGGTGATGTATAGCTAAGTTTTTTTGTTTCACCAGCGAGTATATCCTGCGTTTACTATCATTCCAAGATATGCAGGTGGTTCATCTGGATCCTCAGGGTCGTTGTTATCACTTTGTCCAGTGCCCTTGTAATCCCCTTCTGTTAAATAAGCATCGTAGTATTCATAGGTAATTGTTAATTCGAAATCGTTTCCTTTGTCTCTAAAGTATTTCAATGGTCGTCTTAATTTTTCTCCTGTTGCAACGCTAACATCGATTGTGAGGGTTAATGAATCATCGGTATAGTGATCTTCTTTGATTTTGTCTGATGCTTCGATCTCATTAGCTGCCTCGATAGTAGTATCAAAAGGAAGGCTATTTATGTTATAGACAAACTCCGTGGTTCCGTTGCCAACAGATTCCCATGTGTCTGTTGTTCCTTTATATGTTATTTCTGCAGTTAAGGTATCTTCTCCTTTGGTTCTAAGAATCCCATAGGTATAATCATCTGTCCAGGAGATTTCAACGGTAACCTTTAAAATGTTTTCATGACCAATTTTAATTTCACTATTAAACGGTGCATTTTTGCCTGCAAAACATTCGTCGTCGACGGCAACTGTTTTGGTATGAGTTTGCCAGATAACATCATACGTTTTCTCCCCTCCGGCACCGCTGGTATTTCCTCCTGTATCTTCTGGAGACTCATAAGCAATAATTCCAATTGCGGCAACTACTATTACTGCTACTGCGATAATTATTATTAATTTGTCATTTTTTTTCAGAGTTATCATAGAGTCACCTTTTTCTAGGCTATCTTATAATTAGTAATTTTTTTTATCTTTCTGTAATTATAAGTATATTTACACCTTTATTAAATTTTTCCTTTATTTATATAATATTCATTGCTTTTAATTAGTATGAATGATTAAATTTATCTGCTGATCAAACAGTAACAATAGGAATATTTGCACCACATTGCCTGCATCTACCATTCTCTAGGCCTGTAATGGCTGCAGTAAAGCCATGTCGCTCGATAATGACATTTTTACACGAGGGACAAATAGTGTTTTCATACTCTGCATGAGGAACATTACCAAGATACGTATACAAAATCCCAGCGTCTTTTGCGATATCATAGACTGCAAGTAACGTTTCCAAAGGTGTTGCTGATACATCCTTCATCTTATAATAAGGATGAAAACGTGAAAAATAAACCGGCGTCTCAACTCCTAACGATTCAACGACCCACCCACAAAATTTTTTGATTTCATCAGACGAATCATTCATCTCTGGTATTACAAGATATGTCACCTCAACATGAATCCCTACGGCTTTTGCAACTTCACAAGTATGTAACACTGGCTCTAATTTGGCTTTACAAATTTTTTTATAAAAACCTTCATTAAATGCCTTCACGTCAACATTCATTGCATCTAAATAAGGAGATATCGTTTTAAGAGGTTCTTCATTAATGTATCCATTCGTAACATACACAGTGTAAAGACCTGCTTTCTTTGCAAGCTTTGCAGAATCAAAAGTATATTCATACCAAATCGTAGGCTCATTATACGTCCAAGCAATACCCCTACAACCATGACTTTTCGCAAGATCAACTGCCATCTCCGGTGAAATCTCATCTATTGCACTATCACCAGGACGTGCTGTAGAAATATGATAATTCTGACAATGAATACATCTAAAATTACAACCAATAGATCCTAAAGACAGAACAATTGAACCTGGATAGAAATGATTCAAAGGTTTCTTTTCAATAGGATCATCAGCAATTCCTGAACAAGAACCATAAATTAAAGAATATAGTTTTCCACCTTCATTTTTACGTACGCCACAAAACCCAACCCTATCTTCTGGTATTTTGCAGTTATGTGGACAGAGAAAACATTGAACGGCACCATCCTTCCGGGGCTCCCAAAACATTGCTTCTTTCTTCATCTAAGCTTTTCATAAACTACACGTTTATTAATTTTCTCCTAGAATTAACCCTTTTCTACTAAAAAACAGCCCATGATAGGGGTATCTATCATTAATCTGCGGCTCCATAGATTCAAAATCCTTCAAATTTTCATCTGTGCTAAGTTTGTAGCGAGCATAATAAAACGCTTCTTCGACAGAGACTTCTCCATCATTAAAAATATTAAACTTCCTTGGCTTCCCCATCTTCAACAGACCTGGCCTAAAACCATCACCTTTTCCTGTTGTAAGTCCTTCAAACCACAACAAAGAAAACACAGGCCCTTTTGTAGTACTTGTATATCCCTTTCTGAATTTACTGGCACCTGCAATAACAACTCTTCCTGATCTCGGAATACCCGACCGAAACAAAAGAGCAGTAGGAAAATTAAAGATAGTTTTATCTGCAAATCCACCACAAAAACATGCGTCAACAATTATACATACTTTTTTTGATTTCAAAGGAAATAACAGTTCTCCTAGGTCCCTATCACTGAATATATCATCCCAAAGGAAAATCTGACTACTTTCTAAAACTTTACCACCAGTTAGTGAATTATTCAAATCACCATATCCATGGCTAAAAATCCAAATAAACACCTCGCTATCCCTATAGTTATTTGACTGGTTTATAATGCGATCAAGCGAGTTTACAACGTTATCTTTTGTTGCACCGCCATAGGTGACATCGTACTCATGATTACGTTCCTGCAACGTCATCAACTTTTCGCCATAACCATTATCATCTCTAATCCACCCATCATCAAATAAAATAATAATATTTGATGTCGCATACTTACAGCTTTCAATAAGATACGCTGCAATATTCTCAGCAAGATACAGCCCTCCATTCCCAAGTTTACTTTCATTATCAATAGGAAGATTAGCAGTAGCAATAAAAATAGCCCATTTATGCGAATCAGATTCGACTACTTCTGGATTGTCAACTTCTAAGGTAATTGTTTGTATATCTGAATATTCCTTCCCATCCCACGCTCGTACACTAATTGTGCACATTCCATCCTTATACTCATAAGTGTTCCAGTCATAACTCCATTGTGTCATGCCATCTGCATTGACCCATTTATTATCGCTGATTTTTACTTCTACCTTGCGTAGTTCATTGTCTCCATCTGGATCAGAAGATGTACCACTTATCATAACAAGACTTGAAACCGTTGCTTTATCTAGTGGGTAACTGATAGTAACATCTGGTTTTTGGTTAGATGTATCATTATCTCCTAGACATCCAGAGAACAGAGTGCCTAGTAATGAAACTACTATGAATACTGCGATTAGCTTTTTATCCATTATACTCTATACTATGTTTACTTTTACTTCTTTAAAACTTTTGTTGAACAACTGTTACCCATTCTTTTAATAACGTATATAAGAAAGGTTTTTCAGAAATTCAAAAAATATGATGAGTAAAGTGTTCATATCCCTTATTTTTAAGTAATTTTTTCTTGCCCCCATCGTTAATTACGACATCCTTGTTTCTAGTGATTTTACCAATAGCAATTAGGCTTGCATCATTTTTTTCCATCACATCTTTTACTTTTTCAAATCTATCAGGTGGAATAGTGAGTAAAAGTTCATAATCTCCACCAGAATGTAGGGCAATATTGTATACATCTAAACCTTTCTCTTTCTTTTTAAGTTGAAGAAGCTCTGAAGCCAAGGGTATGTTACTTCGGTTTATTTCAAATCCAACATCATTTAATTCTTGAAGTTGATAAAGCGAAGAAGATAGGCCATCTGAGATATCCATACAGGAAGTCACGCACTTTTGTTGTGCAAGGAGTCTCCCCTCTTTTAATTTAGGAACCGGTTCTAAGAGAGTTTTAGCTATGTTATTGTTTAACGTTTTGTTTTTCAAATTAAAGTATCCTGCACCAGCTTTTCCTAATGTACCAGTTACTGCAATGATATCTCCTGGTTGAACTCCTTTACGTGGCATAAATTCATCTTTTTTAACAACACCAAAAGCAGTTCCACAGATAGTGATTTCACATGCTTCCTTCATATCGCCACCTACAATATAGGTATCAAATGCTGTAGCACAGGAATCAGCTCCTTTTGTCAGTTCTTTTAGAAACGTTTCAGATGTCTCTTTTGGCAAACCAAATGATAAAACCAAACCAAGGGGCTTTCCTCCTTTTGCTGCGATATCACTGAGATTAATTGCGACAATAAACCATCCGATTTGAAATGGCGTCATTTCATCTGGAATATGGGTTTTTTGTGATATCATATCTGTAGAAATAAGTAGATATTCGTTATCGAATTCTATAGCAGCACAATCATCTCCAATCCCCACAGCAGCATCTCCTTTGGATAAAATCTTTGAAATAAGTTGTATAGCTTTTCTTTCCCCTAAATCTGATAGTTTTTTCACATTCAACCAATGTAACGTTTCATTCAAAAAGTTTATCACAAAAAGAGTGTTTTCGCGATTGTGATAATGAGGCGATACCGTGAAAAAAATGACGTACGCTGAAAGCGGCGTAGATATTGAAAAAGAAGAACGTGCAATAAAAGGATTACTTTCAAGTATTACATCAAAAAGAAAAGGAATCGGTAAGCCACTGGGCGGACATTATGCAGGGATGATAGAATTTGGCGAATATGCGTTGGTGTTGTGTACTGATGGTGTTGGAAGTAAAGTAAAGATTGCATCCAAACTGAGAAAGTGGGATACTGTTGGAATTGATTGCATCGCGATGAATGTTAACGATGCGATATGTGTCGGGGCAGAACCACTCGCATTTGTCGATTATCTTGCAATTGATGACCCAAAACCAGAAGTTACAAAAGAAATAGGAAAAGGACTTGAAACAGGTGCAAAACAGTCAAATATTTCAATAATTGGCGGAGAAACGGCATCACTTCCAGAGGTTGTCAATGGCTTTGATCTTGCGGGAACCTGTCTTGCATATGTAAAAAAAACCGATATTATTACTGGTGAAAACATTGTTGAAGGTGATGTGATTATTGGACTTTCAAGTAGCGGCATTCATTCTAATGGGTATACGCTGGTAAGAAAAGTTATTGAAAATAATGATTTATCGTATTCAGACACGTTTCCTGATGGATTCTATTCTGGGAAAACAATTGGTGAAGTGCTCTTGACACCTACACAAATCTATGTCAAAGAGATACTAGCGTTGTTAAAAAAAGTAAAAGTTCATGGACTTGCACATATAACAGGAGGGGGACTACGGAATCTCCCTAGGTTAAACAAAAACGTGAAATTTGTTATCGAAGATCCGATTAAACCTCAACCCATCTTTACCTTCATTCAAAAATATGGAAATATTGATGATGAAGAAATGTATCAAACATTCAACATGGGTATGGGTTTTGCAGTTATTGTGTCAGAAAAAGATGTTGGTAAAACAACCGCTATTTTAGAGAAATATTCTGATTCTAAGGTAAAGGTTGTGGGGAGAATTGAGAAAGGAAAAGGAGTTGAAGTATCCCCGATGGACATAAAATTCTAGATGATCATATAAAAAACGGCACCTGCTCTTTATATTTCTGATACTTCTTAATGTGTTTTAACTCTTTTTCTTCAACGCTGCAAACTTTGACATATTTGTAGATTAAGATAGGAGCAAAAATTGCTGTTAAAATAGTTGGCCAACCTACAAACCATCCAAGAATTATCAAAATAAAACCAAAATATTGCGGATGCCTTGAATAGGAATAAATGCCAGTTGTAACGAGTTCTTCTGTTTTGATTTTTTTATAGAGAGTTACCCATGCAACCAGGATACATACGGTTCCAATAAGCATTAAAATAGTTGCATAAAGCATCGCTAGATCCATTGCTATGTTTACACCAAGAAATGTGAAATCAAAGACCGTGTTTGCTATTTCAACATTTGAACCATAAAGAGATTTTGAAACAAAAAAGATCGTCAACGGTATCCCATACATTTCCACAAACAACGATACAAAAAATGCAGTAACAAGACCGTATTCCTTCCAATTTATCTTCCTTCTAAAAGATAATGGTATGAGAAATGTTACAAACATAATGATATTTAGTAACACAATGTGCCACTGCTGAGTTATCACATGCGGGAGAATCGTCCCAGTGAAATGAGAATAAATATGAATAGAGAAATCCCTCCAGAAAACGATTGGTATAAAAAGTAATAACAGCACAAATATCCTGAATGGAAAATTTCTGTGCGTTATTATTTTCATCAATTTTTTCATTCTAACAGCTCTATCTCCTACTATGAAAAAGAGATTACCTATAAAACCGAATTGAAATAAATAAGAGTAGCGGGGAGTGGATTTGAACCACTGATCTACGGGTTATGGGCCCGTCGGGATTTCCTGACTACCCCACCCTTATAGGCATTGCCATAATAGGCAAATGCTCGCTATGATGGGTAGCTTCCACCGCCATATGTGCGAATTATCTTTCGTGAATACTGCTTATTATACTTAAACTTAGTACCCACTCTAATGCTTTGTGATAAACATATTTTCCCTATTCTATCGCAAAAGAATCCTTCTGAAGACAAAGATAACAAAAAAGATTTTAAAGGAGCATGTAAATGAGGAAATGGGGAGTTAGATGAATGTAAATGAGGAAATGGGGAGTTAGATGATTCAAAATCAAATTGAAACGCATCTCGTGAGAAAGCAATCGAAATTTCCCGCTGTTTGCAACTACTGTAATAATCCAATATCTTCAGATGATATTTCTTATGTGGAAGAAGGTGTAACAGAACATATCCATTCACTTATCGCTCGGAAATTCTGCTCTGATTGTTATACGAAATATGGTGAACAGATTCTGTTCAAAGGGAAAAACGAATAAATCACATTTATAAAACAATCATAAAAAGCTTTTTGATAGATGTTTTTATTAGTAGTTTTTATATTGCAGGGGTACCCGAGCTTGGTCTAAGGGGCAGGGCTTAGGTGTGCTTAAAGGCTTGGATAAAATGAATAGAATATCAGGATTAGCAAATAAAAATCAGAGGACAGCCCAAATTTGGGCGTTTTCCAGGCCTTAGCACTAGGAAACCCTGTGACGTAGGTCTCCGAGCGTTCAAATCGCTCCCCCTGCACTATTTTACATGAGTGGTGAAACCTTGAAAATGCTTGCCTTTACAGGGATGCCTGCATCAGGAAAATCAGTAGCTGTACAAATTGCAAAAGAAAAAAACATACCTGTCATTCGAATGGGTGATGCAGTTTGGGAGGAAACAAAAAAACAGGGATTCAAGCTTGGTGATAAAAACGTTGGATGCGTGGCAAACAGTATGCGTGAGAAATACGGCAACGATATCTGGGCACAAAGAACCATTGAAAAAATAAAATTGCTACATAAAACAGATAATCTTGTTATCGATGGGATACGTAACCGTGAAGAAATCGATTTTTTTAAAAAAGAGCTAGGCAGTGATTTCGTTGTTATTGCAATTCATGCTTCTGATGAAACGCGGAAAAAACGTGTTCTTGCCCGTGGTAGAAAAGACGACAGCAAAGAGATAAAAGATATTGAAGAGCGAGACAGACGGGAACTAGGCTGGGGTCTTGGAGAAGTTATTATATCTGCAGATATTACGATTTTAAATGAAGGAAGTATCGATGAATTCCAAGATAAAATCAGAAAAACATTGGATGAAATCCAGAATGGGAGTCCTCAAAAATAGTAAACAGAACTATGATTTTTTCTTTTTATAAACCAAGGTGCCTAAGATGAGCAGAGATATTGCTACAACTGCTACAATAACAATATCTGATAGAGGGATTTGATCTTGATTATTGTTAATTGCTTCTTCTCCAGGGGTGTCTATATATACTCTAATAGCCTGTTCTAAATTGAAAAATCCTCCCAGTTTTCCTGCTTTAAAGGTAACCCATGTCTCCCAATGTTTATCCAAGAGCTCCTCGTTTTCTGGGATATCTAAGTAGATATAAAAATCTCCAGCACTATA
>JAUWYM010000064.1 GCA_030615845.1 Thermoplasmatota archaeon
AGATTGAGCATTTCTCCATCTTTATCACAGCCGCCACTGAGTAAAAAACCAACAGCACCCTCATCAGCAAACCGTCTGCAAGAATCCAATAGCTCCTCAGGTTTTGCAAGGCTCTGCATGTCATCAAGATAGGTATGATTACAATGCTTGCAGCTTAAGAAACAACTATTGCCAGACATAGAAACAGAAGGAAACTTTGGCCAAACATTATACGCACGAAATATTTTACCCATCGTCATGCCCCTCTGCTTTTTTACCAACTATTTGCATGATTTCTTCAATAGAGACATCACCATTTTTTTCACCTAATTCTTTAATTTGTGTAGTAATATTTGCAACAAGTTTTTCATCTGCATCTATGTCATGATCATCTAATATTTGTTTAATTATACGTTTTCCGCTGTGTTTTCCAAGAACAAGATTTCTTTTATTACCGACAAGCTCCGGCGATATCGGTTCGTAGGTATATGGATTTTCAAGTAGTGCTGCAACATGAATCCCTGACTCATGCGTAAAAATGTTGTCACCAACAAAGGGATGTGTCCTTGGAACAAGAAGTCCTGTGAAGTTTGAAACCATTTCTGAAAGCTCCTTAAATTTTGTGGTATCAATCCCTAGATCTCTATTATATAAGATTTTTAATGCCATGACTAACTGTTCAAGAGGGACATTACCTGCTCTTTCTCCCCACCCGTTGATGGTTGTACACACGTGGGTTGCACCAGAAGCAAGTGCTGTTATGGCATTGGTAAGACCTAAACCAAAATCGTTATGCAGATGTGCAGAAAACGGCGTGGGAACAAGCTGTCTCATGTGAGAAAAAAGATAGTGTATTGTATGTGGTGTCGCACATCCAACCGTATCAGTAAATCCAATGCGTTTTGCACCTGATTCATACGCAAGTGTTACAAGCTCTTCTAAAAAAGAGAGAGGTGTTCTCGTGCTGTCTTCGGTGCTGAAACTTGGTGTGATTCCATGGTCTTTTGCATATTCAATGGATTCGACGACCTTCTCTTTTATTTCTTCTTCTGAAAGATGCAGTTTGTATTTTAAATGCAGAGGAGATGAAGCGATGAACAGTAACACTAGATCCGCATCTGATTGTATTGCAGCATCGATATCTTCTTTTTTTAACCGGGAAAGAACAAGAATTTTCGCATTGAGTCTTTCTCCTGTAATCCTTTTAATGGTTTTTTGTTCAGTTTTAGAAACAGCGGGAAACCCTGCTTCGATTTCAGGAACACCCATTTCATCAAGTTTTCTAGCTATAGCAAGTTTCTGATCTGAAGAAAAGGAGACTTTAGGCATTTGTTCTCCATCACGAAGTGTACTGTCATAGATTACAATATTTTCTGATAATCTAAAATCCTTTAGTACCTCAGGCAACATATTATATGGGCTTACTGCAACATTGTTCATACAAAATCACTCTATCTTGATTTCTTTTTCTTCAACAAGTCTTGCTTTTCCCCCTACTTTTACAATATTATTATCAACTTCAACAAACACCCGTCCTGATCTGCCAATGATGTCACCTTGCTCACACACAAAATTTTTCTCTTTTAGTATCTTGTTTTTGTAAAGATAACTGCAGACTGCTCCGTTTGCTGTTCCTGTGACAGGATCCTCATTTATCTCATACATGGGAGCGAAATTTCGTGCATGATATGCAGATGTTTCTTCAATTGTCTCAAAGGTAAACACATGAAAACTTCCTACTCCAATATCGTTACATATTTCTTTTACTACATCAAAATCTGGTTTCATTGCTTGTAACGTGTCAAATGATTTGACGCAGACAGGTAAGGTGAAAAGACCAGTAGATACAATCTGCTCAGGTAGGGAACTGTCGACTTCTGATTCTTCTACATTTAATGATTTGGCAAGTTTTCTTCTATCCAAATGTATGCCCTTCAATGTTGTTTTTCTTTGTGTCATCATCACTCTTTCAACGTTACCTTCTTTAAAGTAAATATCAACTGGAAGGATTCCTGCTTTTGTTTCTTGATCAACAGTCATTTTTTCTTCTACATCTTTAAATATTCCTTCCTGAGCCATAATAAAAAATGTGGCAATTGTTGCATGCCCACACAGATCAACCTCAAGTTTTGGGGAAAAGAATCTTACTTTATAATCTGCAACATTGCTCGGGAAAACAAATGCAGTTTCTGATACAGAAAGTGTTTTTGTGATGTATTTCATTTGATTTTCTGTTAAATCAGGCGAATCTGTTACAACTCCTGCAGGGTTTCCACCATACAGCGTTTCTGTAAATGCATTGACTTTTTTGACCTTCATGCTTTTCATCTCCTATAGTTCCATGCATCATTACGATATCGTTTTTTCAATAATTTCTTTATCAAATCTGTTTCATATGTGGATAGTTCTGTTTTTTTAATGTCTGTATCAAAAGTGTTTTCAAATTCTTTTTTCAATGATTCTTTAACATCATTCATAGTAAGTATGTGATTTGTTTCTCTACAAATCGTAGAAACATATGTTTGTTTTGGTTGTTTTAGTACTTTATTCATTAATTCCAAATCAGTATCAATAAGGATGGTGCCATGAATCAGTACGATATTTTCTTTTATTATCTGAGCTGAACCTGATATTTTTTTTCCATTGAGAAGAATATCATTTGGTGGTTTATACATAGTATCTATGTCACACTTTTTTAAAGCAGTTACGAGGGAACTGCAGATATTTTCAAATATCTTTTGAGATGACGGTAACGCTGCATCTTTTCTATTAAACACAAGACTGTAGATTAAACAATCTTTGTCGGTAAATATTGTTCCGCCGCCTGTTGTTCTTCTTACAATTTTTACATTGTTTTTTAGACATTCATCAACGTTAATATCATCATGTATTTTTCTTGATCTTCCAACAGATATTGCTGCAGGTTTTCTTCTGTAGAAATGAAGAGTGTTTGATACTTTCTTTTCTTTTCTCGCAAGTGCTATTGCTTCGTCTGCTGCAGTAACATAATATGGATCTGTGATATCTGTGTCTATGAACCTCCAGCCCATGAAGCACCCTATTAACTAAAAAGTTAAATATTGTTTGGCACATGTAATTTCATTTGGAATGTGAGGTAACTCAAGGAGAGACAATTAAATCCGGAGTGTTTAGGAGGGATTGATGTAACTAAAAAAATACAAGCTTTTTCATTGATTGTTGTTCTTTTGATTTCTTTTACAATTTTTATTCCCTGTTTTACAGGTAATGCACAAAATATTCTAAAAATTATTGGACCTGCAGATGCCTTTGAAGGAGAAGACGTAGAATTTACCGTAACACTGAATGAAGAACCCGTGCAGGCGAGAGTAACCTTTGGCGATGTGTTATCTGCAAATACCAGTATATCCACTGGGGCGGTTACTTTTATAATGCCTTCAGTGCCTTATGAGGGTAAAGAATATGTAGTAACAGCAAGTCTCCCTGGAGATAATGCATATCATACAATTCTTGTAAAAAACAGAACAGGAATGTTAACAATTGAATTATCAACGGATAATATCATTGAAACAAAAGAATTTATTGTAACAGTTAAAGAACAAGAAAATCCTGTTATCGATGCTAGTGTTTGGTTTAACTCCTCTGTTCACCTAACTGATGCCTCTGGAAATGTAACGCTTTTAGCACCAGATGTTCTTGTCACAACAAACTATGGAATCACGGTAAACAAAACAGGCTACAAATCCTCTTCATCAATGATTACTATACATGATGAAGATCAGGGTCAAAAGCTGATGGAAGTAATTAACCCATTTATTGTTGAGCCAGGAAAAGAAGATGTTGAAATAAAAGTCATCAGTAAACAGGGCGGCCTCGAAGAGGTATCTATAGAGCTTTGTTATGAAGGTCAGAAATATGCTGAATATATAACAGATGAGAACGGAAAAACATACATAGATACTCCCTCAATTAACAACGACAACTATTTTTCTCTTTATGTAAAAAAAGATGGATATCGTACATACAGTGATAAAGAAGAAATAATAATAAGTTTATTTGTTTGTGATTTTGTTTCTGATCTTGAGATGAAGGTAGATCCCTCTGAGGTTTATGAGGGCAAGTCAATTACTGTTGAAATTTCAAACGATGTGGGTGTAGGTATTGAAGGAGCAAGTATCTGGAGAGGAGGTGTCGAACTTGATGAAACGACAGACTCTGAAGGGATACTGGTATTTACTGCTCCTTCGGTTTTCATGGATAAAGAGTACTACCTTTATGCAATTAAAGAAGGATATAATTTTGCGGAAGGGAGGATAACAATACGGGATAAAAGCAGCAGTCAAGAGCAACTCAAAATTGAATCTCAAAATATGGTGAATGAATCAGATTTTTTTAATGTGATCATAAAAGATGATAGTAACATTCTTCTTCAGGATGTTACGGTGACATTTAATTCAGAGCAAAAAATAACAAATGAACTTGGCGCAGTCATGTTTGTCGCACCAAATGTAACAAGTACTTCATTTTATTTAATAGAGGTAAGTAAATTTGGTTATCTACCTGCATTTTCATCAATAGAGATTATATATATTGCGGATTCAAATGATGGATCATCTACAAAGCTTGAGATTTGTGTTGAGCCAAACATTATGGAGAATGAAGAATTTACGGTAACTGTTCGAGATGATCAAGGTAATTTGATAGCTGTTGTGCGAGTAACGTTTAAGGGTACAAGTTTAGAGACCGATTTCAAAGGCGAGGTAACATTTTCTGCTCCTGATGTTGGTTGGGGGGATGAAACCCATAACGTTCGCGCGACAAAATCAGGGTACAACTCCGCTTCTACAGAAATTACTATTAAAAACATCGAAGGGTTTCAGTATTGGTATCTCATTATTATAGTTATAATAATACTGGGTGTAGGTGTAGCTGCTTATTTTAGATACGGGCGGATTTTTTAGAGGATATGGATGTTTTGTTTTTCTGCAAATGTTCTCACTTGCATGTATTCTTCTCTTGGTAATGAGCTTGCAATATCTTCATATTCATGAGCATGGTATTCTGGTCGATATTGAGCCATCACATTAACGGCAACATTGGAAAGGTTTTTACTGATCCATTGTAAAATCGGCTCAGAACAACACTTTCTATGATTTGGTATGACAAGATGCCGTATGATCATATCACCTTGATTGTATGCTATCGTGTGGTTTCTTTTTACAATGGCAGTGTAGTTATCTACTTTTGATAACCGCTTTGCACATGCATCGTTGCCATATTTAAAATCAGTGAGGTAGAGATCGATTATTCCATTTAGTAATTTCATGGTTTCTTTTGAGCAGTACATATTTGAATTCCATATCTGAGGTATGTTTTCTTTACATTCCTTTAAAACTTTGAGAATATATGGGAGATTTGATGTAGGGTCACCTCCTACCCAGTTTACATTTCTTGCTCCTTCTTTTTTTCTTGTATGAATCATTGTCGCAAGTGTTTTAGGATCTACTGGTAAACCACAGATCTGTTGGCTGATATCCCAATTTTGACAAAAAACACAGTGGAATGTGCAGCCCGAGAAAAAGATTGTATAGGATGGGACAAGCACATGCTCTTCTCCTAAATGTAAAAATTCAGATGCAATTCTCGGCTCTTTTACCCTGCAGGTGCCGGAAATGTTTCTTCTGTCAACCTTGCATCTTCTTTCGCAGAAGATACATCGTTGAAACATGCGGTTTGCAAGTTCAATTTTAAGATCCAGGAGTGTTTGCGTAGGTTCTCTATCCGCTGC
>JAUWYM010000021.1 GCA_030615845.1 Thermoplasmatota archaeon
CTGGTGCTGTAGGACAGATCGGTTCAGAGCTAACTATGGAACTTCGGAGGCGATATGGTAATGATAACGTCCTTGCAGCAGGGAGAAAAACAAAACCTGGCAAGACACTTCTTAACTCAGGTCCTTTTGAATTTATAGATATTACAAAAAGAGAAACCGTTGAAAAAGTCGTTGATGACTATGATATCGATACGATTTATAATATGGCAGCGATTCTTTCAGCAGTAGGAGAAGAACGACCGAGAGTGTGTTGGAACGTTAACATCAACGGCATGTATAACATCCTTGAAATCGCACACGAGCGTGAAATGGCTCGTGTTTTTGTACCAAGTTCTATTGCTGCGTTTGGACCTGAAACACCACAAGATAACACTCCTCAAGAGACAATATTGAAACCAAAAACAATGTATGGTGTAACAAAAGTAGCTGGAGAACTTCTTGGCGATTATTATTTTAAACGATTTAACCTAGACGTTCGGGGAGTGCGATATCCTGGAATTATCAGTAGCGAAACCTTTCCAGGCGGTGGTACGACCGATTATGCAGTCGAAATATTTTATGAAGCAATTAAACATAAGAAGTATACTTGCTTTGTAAAAAAAGATACCGTGCTTCCTATGATGTATATGCCTGATTGCATCAAAGGAACCATTGATCTAATGGAGGCAGATATAAGAAAGCTGAAACACCATTGTGATTTTAATCTTACTTCGATGAGTTTTTCAACTGGAGAACTCGCAGCGGAGATAAAGAAGCACATTCCCAAGTTTATTTGTGAGTATAAACCTGACTTTCGACAAGCTATTGCAGACACGTGGCCAAAATCCATTGATGATTCTGCAGCACGAAAAGAATGGGGTTGGAAACCAACATATGATCTGCCAACCATGACAAAAGATATGCTCGAGAAACTTGGTAAGCGTTACAAAGAAGGTAAACTCTAAAATCTTTTAGCTCAAATTGGCATATCAGAAAGTTTTATCTGCTCAACTGCAATTTCTTTTACTACATATGAGGTGAGAGTATATTGTCTGAATTAGAGGAGATTAGAGAACATATGGATGGTAGTATTGAAACAATTAAAGAATATTTAGGTGAAGAAGCAGACGATCTTTTAAATCACACTTGTGAAAAAATACGAAAAGAATCCTTATACTTACCTGGTCCTGATTTTGTTGATAGAACGTTTGTTGATTCCGACCGGCCAACACAGGTTCTCAGAAACTTAAAATCAATTTTTAATCACGGAAGACTTGCCGGTACCGGTTATGTATCAATACTCCCCATTGATCAGGGAATTGAACATTCTGCTGCTGCATCATTTACACCAAATCCCATGTATTTTGATCCTGAAAACATCATCAAACTCGCAATTGAAGGAGGGTGCAATGCAGTTGCATCAACACTAGGCGTTCTTGGTGCTGTTTCTCGGAAATATGCCCACAAGATACCTTTTATTGTAAAAATTAATCATAACGAGCTTCTTACCTATCCAAACAAATTTGATCAAATCATGTTTGCCGACGTCGAGCAGACCTGGGAAATGGGTGCGGCTGCTATTGGTTGTACGATTTATTTTGGTTCTGAAGAATCCAGTAGGCAGCTTCAGGAAGTTAGTCAAGCATTCAAATGGGCTCACGAACTAGGTATGGGAACAATTCTCTGGTGCTATTTAAGAAATACTGCATTTAAGATAAATGGAAAGGATTATCATGCTTCTGCAGATCTCACCGGTCAAGCAAATCATCTTGGAGTCACAATAGAAGCTGATATTGTAAAACAGAAACTACCGACGATAAATGGCGGATATGTCGCCCTTAACAAAGATGGCGTAAGCTATGGAAAAATAGATGAAAGAGTATATACTGAACTTTCTACTGATCATCCAATTGATCTTACACGGTATCAGATAGCTAACTGTTATATGGGCCGAGTTGGGCTTATTAATTCTGGCGGTGCTTCTGGTGAGAACGACTTTGCTCAAGCAGTAAGAACCGCAGTTATCAATAAACGTGCAGGTGGTATGGGACTTATATCTGGTAGAAAAGCATTTCAGAAACCGTTTGAAGAGGGGGAAAAACTCCTCAATGCCATTCAAGACGTATATCTTTGTAAGGATGTAACAATTGCATAAACCATCCTTTTTTTCTAATATTTTATAACCGATTGAATGTATGTCGTATTTGCATGGGGCAGACGATTTCTGAAAAAATACTTGCAAAAGCATCTGGAAATAAGGATGTATGCGCAGGAGACTTTGTTGATGCCGAAATTGATCTCGCGATGAGCCATGATAATACGTTCCTTGTTTCAACTATTTTTAATGAAATCGGTGTAAAAAATATTTGGAATCCAGATAAAATTGTAATTGTTCTTGATCATAGAACACCTGCTAATACTATTAAAACTGCAGAGAATCATAAACGTATTCGTAAGTTTGTCAAAAAACAAAATATTACTCATTTGTTTGATGTTGGTGAAGGTGTTTGTCATCAGATACTCCCTGAAAAAGGGTTTGTAAGTCCTGGGATGCTTATTGTTGGATCAGATTCACATACAACAACATATGGAGCGGTAGGTGCATTTGGAACAGGTATTGGAGCTACAGATATGGCTGCTGTTTGGATTACTGGAAAAGTATGGTTTAAGGTTCCAGAGACACTGAGATTCAATGTTTCTGGGAAGTTATCAAGATATGTATCTGCAAAAGATGTTATACTTCATATTATCGGAAAAATTGGAGTTGATGGTGCTACCTATAAAGCATGTGAATTTTATGGAAATGTTATAGAAAACATGAGTATTGATGGTAGATTATGTGTTTCAAATCAAGCTATGGAGATGGGGACAAAAGCAGCGATTATTCCTCCTGATAAAAAGACAGTTGATTATGTTACATCTAAAACAAATGTTAAGTTTAATGTAGTCTCTTCTGATGAAGATGCAACATATGAAAAGACGTATGATTTTGATGTTTCTGATATTGAGCCTCAGATTGCATGTCCAGATAAAGTAGATAATGTAAAACCAGTAAGTGATATAGTAGGCACTGAAATACATCAAGCAGTTCTTGGTTCATGTACCAATGGTCGTTTGGATGATCTTGCTGCAGCAGCAGAAATTTTGAAAGGTAAAACCATTTCCAAAAATGTACGAATGATTGTTGTCCCTGCATCTCGTTTGATTTATCTTGCGGCTGTAGAACATGGTTATATTCAAACGTTTGTAAACGCTGGTGCGACAATTGTTAATCCTGGTTGCGGTCCTTGTCTTGGCCTTCATCAAGGAGTTCTTGCAGAAGGAGAATGCGCAATTTCTTCTACGAATCGTAATTTTAAAGGACGAATGGGTTCCCCTGATGCACAGATATATTTAGGTTCTCCTGCAACAGTTGCAGCCTCAGCATTAAAAGGAAAAATAACAGACCCACGAGGCGTGATAGAGTGATTATTAAAGGTAGGGCGATAAAATATGGAGATGACATCAATACTGATGTCATTATTCCAGGAAGATACCTGGACCTTATCAATTCTGAAGAGCTTGCATCTCATGCATTGGAAGATTTAGATCCTAATTTTTTTACAAAGTTTACAAAAGGGGATATTCTTGTAGTAGGGAAAAACTTTGGATGTGGTTCCTCTCGTGAACAAGCAGCTATGTGTTTAAAATATGCTGGTGTGGGAGCACTTATTGCAAAATCCTTTGCTCGGATATTTTATAGAAACGCAATAAATCAGGGACTACCAATTATTGAGTCTTCAGAAGCAGTGGATGCCATAATTAGTATGGATGAACTAGAAATTGATCTCTATGCAGCAACGATTAGAGATAAAACAAAAAATCTTCAATTTGAAATCCAGCCTTTGCCGATCTTTATACAAGAAATACTCAATGATGGCGGCTTAATTTGTAGTTTAAAGAAGAAACTGAGATGTTAACTTTAGGGATATGTTTTAGTAAATAAGTACTGCTTTTACTCCTTTTGCGTTTCTTATTTTTGGGATGAATCTCCCAGGTATTTGTTTTTCTGTGACAATGAAGAGTCTTGGCTCTTCTGAAAGTTCAAAATCGTCAACTATTGATTGTCGTATGCTGATATTATTTTGTGCAATTATTGTTGCGACTTCTGCAACGATTCCTGGCATGCTGGGATCTTCTGGTATTATCTCAATGACGCCCCAGCTCATGTTTGTTGCTACATCTTTTAGATGGCAGGTTGGCATCAGTTTGGAAAATATCTTGTTTAATTCAGGTTTTTTTACAATGACATCTATTGTCGCAGCGATAGCTCTTCTGTCGACATCAAATGCTCGTGCTATTTTTGAATCTGAAAGTTCTATTTCGCCACAATAGATTTTGTTATCTTTTATTTTCAATCCATACTCCAGCATTTTTTGGGCGATTTTTCTTCTTTTTGGATAGTTGTTGAAATATTTTGCGATTTGTTTCCACATGGTCGTATCCTATCTCATTAGAACTATTTAAATTTTATACATTGGTCTATACAAAGTTAATAATAAAGTATAGTATTGTACTATATTGTACATTTTTTAACAAAATTTAAATAGCACAAAAGATATAATATTATATGATATCATGAAAACAAAAATACTGCTCGATGAAAACGACATACCAAAAAGATGGTATAATATACAAGCAGATTTAAAAAAACAAGTAGATCCACCGCTAAATCCAAAGACAAAACAACCAATCGGCCCTGATGATCTCAAAGTAATTTTTCCAATGGAGCTTATCAAACAAGAAGTTTCTAGAGATCGTTACATACCTATACCAAAGGAGATCCGAGAAATCTATCGCATATGGAGACCCTCTCCATTATATCGAGCAAGACGCCTTGAAAAAGCACTCAAAACACCAGCACATATCTACTACAAATGGGAGGGAGTAAGCCCACCCGGAAGTCATAAACCAAATTCTGCAGTAGCACAAGCATATTACAATATGAAAGCAGGTATTGAACGAATTGTAACAGAAACAGGGGCAGGACAATGGGGTTCAGCACTTGCCTTTAGCACCAGAATTTTTAATCTCAAATGCAGAATCTATATGGTAAAATGCAGCTATGAACAAAAACCATATCGACGAATACTTATGGAGAGCTGGGGAGCAGAAGTATTTCCGAGTCCAACAAAACTAACAAACGTAGGACGAGAAATGTTAAAAAAAGACCCAACCACATCAGGAAGTCTTGGAATATCAATAAGTGAAGCAGTAGAAGACGCTGCAACACATGACAATACAAACTATGCACTAGGATCGGTACTTAATTATGTCGTACTCCATCAAACAATCATCGGTCTTGAATTAAAAAAACAATTCGAGATTATCGATAAATATCCTGATATTATCGTTGGATGTGTCGGAGGCGGAAGCAATTTTTCTGGAGCGTGTTTTCCATTTGTAAGAGATAAAATAATTGGAAAAAAACCAGAATTAAAGATTGTTTCCGTTGAACCTCTAGCGTGTCCAACGCTTACAAAAGGTGAATATCGGTACGACTTTGGAGATAGTGTGGGCCTCACGCCACTTCTTAAGATGTATACATTAGGGCACACTTTTATTCCAGCTGCAATTCATGCAGGCGGTCTACGGTATCATGGTGATTCACCACTTCTCTCCAAATTAACAAAAGACGGCTATATGGAGGCTGTTGCCTATTATCAAAATGAAGTCTTTGAGGCTGCAATGCTTTTTGCAAGAACTGAAGGATTTATCGTAGCACCAGAAGCAGCACATGCAGTAAAAGCAGCAATTGATTTTGCAAGGATGTGTAAACACAAAAACGAGAAGAAAATAATAGTCTTTGCAAACAGCGGACATGGGCATTTTGATCTTTCAGCATATGACGCCTACCATAATAAAGCGCTTCAGGACTATAAACATCCAAAAGAACTTATTGAAAAATCAATAACAAATCTTCCAAAAATATAAAAAAAAGGTACCTTAGAGTTGCTAAAAACCAAAAAATATAAGTTACATTACAATATGACGTAACATTATACGTGGAGAGATGTGAAATGGAATGGAAAAATAGATCTGCCTATGTTTTTATAAAGACAGCAAAAGGAAAAGCAAACGATGTCTGGAAACAGTTTCAAAACTGGGACAACGTAATCGGTACTTGGATTGTTACCGGGGACTGGGATGTCATTGTCTGGTTTGACGCACAAGACTGGGATACCGTACATCAATGCGTCTCAACAATTAAAGACTGGAAAGAAGTAGAACAGACAAGCTCACATATGGTTTACAATGGACATAAAAACGATAACTGGTGGTGGGAGAAACCTGCAGGAGCATGGGTGCTGATGCGAGAGAGCAAACTAGGTGAAACACAAGAGAAAATAAAGAAATGGAACTGGATGACAAGTGGAGCAAGCATTCCTGGTGAATGGGATTACATATCCTGGATAGGCGGAAATAACTGGGATGAAGTCTGGAATCACCTGTTAGAGATAAAAAAAGGAAAATGGGAAACATCAACTCATGTCCCCATTAAATCATGGTGGAAACAAAGTTGGAAAGATAACTGGTGGTGGTAAACCCCCACAATCTTCTTTTTTTAATATTTTTTGTCAATACATTTATGTACTACCATAGCACTTAATAAAGGAAGTTAGATATCCAATTTTGATTTTCAGGGGTTGAAAAATTATGAAAAACTTAGATATCACAACATTACGACATGGTACCGCTCTTGTGAAAAAAGGATTTGCAAAGATGCAGAAAGGCGGCGTCATTATGGATGTCATCAATTACGAGCAGGCAAAAATCGCAGAAGAAAGTGGAGCTGTTGCAGTCATGGCACTTGAAAGAGTCCCAGCAGATATTCGTGCACACGGCGGCGTTGCAAAAATGGCAGATCCAAAGATAATCCAGGAGATAATAGATGTCGTAAGCATTCCTGTAATGGCAAAAGTACGTATCGGACATTTCGTTGAAGCACAAGCCTTAGAAGCCCTTGGTGTCGATATGATTGATGAATCAGAAGTACTGACTCCTGCAGATCCATTCTATCACGTGGATAAACGACTGTTTACCATACCTTTTGTCTGTGGATGTCGTAATCTTGGTGAAGCAGTTCGTAGGATATGGGAAGGAGCTGCAATGATCCGTACGAAAGGAGAAGCAGGCACAGGAAACATCATTGAAGCAATACGTCATCAACGAATGGTGACAAGTATGACACAAACATTAAAAGATATGGAGAAAACAGAAATACAGGCACTTGCGAAGGAGTATTCGCAAAGTTATGTGAACTCAATTAAAACACTGACTAACCAGAAAGTAAAAGATACAAGCATTATTTTTGAAAAATACAGCTATAACACTGTGAAAAAAGAGATTGTTGACATCTTAAAAGAGATTAAAGAAATCCAGCGTCTTCCTGTAGTAAACTTTGCTGCAGGCGGAATTGCAACTCCAGCGGATGCAGCAATTATGATGCAGCTTGGTAGCGACGGCGTGTTTGTTGGATCTGGAATCTTTAAATCAGAAAACCCCAAGAAACGAGCAAAAGCAATCGTTGAAGCAGTTGCACACTATGACGAGCCGGAAGTGATTGCAGAAGTAAGCAAAGATTTAGGAGATGCAATGCCAGGTATTGAAATAGAAACTATTCCTGAAGAACAACTCTTGCAAAAAAGAGGCTGGTAAAAATAGTTGCTGTCGGCTTATTATCTATCCAAGGAGCAGTATCAGAACACATAGAATCAATAAAACATGCTTTTAAAGAAATGAATATCAATGGAACTGTTGTGATTGTAAGACATAAAGAACACATCGATAAGATAGATGCATTGATTATTCCAGGTGGAGAAAGCTCAACTATTTCTAAAATATTGGCTAAATCAGGCATGTATGATGCTATTGTTCAAAGAGTAAAAGATAATACTCTTCCTATTATGGGTACGTGTGCTGGATGTGTACTACTCGCAAAAAAAATTGTTGGAAACAAAGGAGAAATAACATCATTACGTGTGATGGATATTGAAGTAGAAAGAAACGCGTTTGGACGGCAAAAAGAATCATTTGAAAAAAGTATTGAAATCAAAGGGTTTTCAAAACCATATCATGCTGTTTTTATCCGTGCACCAGTCATTAAAAAGGTGTGGGAAACATGTAAAATCCTTGCAACGATAGATAAAAAAATAATTGCAGTCAGACAAAAAAGGTTCCTGGCTTTTTCTTTTCATCCCGAGCTTGCAGATGATTTTAGATTGCACAGATATTTTTTAGAGATGTTTGTCTAAGCTTTCATTATCGCCAGTAGGAAGATCCCCAAGGCAATTAATGCTCCGATTATTGCGCCGACAACTGATGAGATGCCTAGAAGCGTAGTTCCTGCAAGATGTATCGAAGGCTCCCCTAAGAATGACAAAACTTCAACAAACCAGAGGAATAAAAATCCAACCACAAGACCAATTACAATAAGAACTGCTCCAACTGCTCTGCTTTTACCTGA
>JAUWYM010000037.1 GCA_030615845.1 Thermoplasmatota archaeon
TTTTCGATTTCCCCAAAATTTTTGACATTTTGCCTGCACCATAGTTAAATACTTAGCGTGTTTTATGCAACATTCATGAAAAGTGTATATGGGCCAGTAGCCTCATGGAGACTTGGAAAATCACTAGGTGTCGATCTCATCTGCTCAGAGAAAAAGATATGTTCTTTTGATTGTATCTACTGTCAACTTGAAAAAACAGATGAAATTACCAACCAAAGAGACTTGTTTGTTTCTCTAGACGCCGTGAAAGAAGAACTAAAAAACGCCCTGAAAAAAACGACATCAGATGTAGTAACATTATCGGGAACAGGAGAGCCAACACTGGCGAAAAACATGGATGAGGCGATACAAATGATTCGAGAACTCTCAGATTTACCACTTGCTATACTGACAAATTCATCTTTATTTTATGACAGTTCAGTACGGGAAAGTCTTTGTAAACTTGACATTGTTGTTGCAAAACTTGATGCTTCAAACCAGGAGATTTTTCAAAAAATCAACCGCCCGGCATCTGGGGTAACATTTGAAAAAACACTTAATGGCATCAAAAAATTAAGAAAAGATTTTTCTGGAAAGTTTGCTCTTCAAATAATGTTTATGAAAGAAAACAAAGAGTATGCATATGAACTAGCTGAATTTGCACGAGAAATTAACCCAGATGAAGTCCAAATAAACACACCACTTCGGTATTGCCCTGTCAAGCCGCTACCAAAAAAAGAGTTAGATAAAATCGAGATGAAATTCACAGGATTGAACACGCTTTCTGTTTATACAAGTCCACGGCCTAAGACAAGGCCGCTTGACAAATTGGAACTTATTAAACGAAGAAGACTGGTGCCGTAAAAATTAAAATTAAATATTAGAATGAGATTTCTTCAACGTTATTTATCGCTTGGCTAACCAGTTTATCAATATTGATTTTTTCTTCTTCCAATAAAATCTGATTAAGTTTTGTCTGGGTAGCTGGTTTTTTTGGAACGGCGCTGCATCCATCAGATGGTAAAATTGAAAGGTCGTACGTACCGATTTTTTTTGCAGTTTTTATGATGTCCTCTTTGTCAAGGCCTATTAACGGTCTCAATATTGGGATGGAAACTGCTTGCTCTACAACACGAATATTTTGAATGGTTTGTGAAGCTACCTGACCTAAAGAATCACCCATAATAATTGCATCTGCTTGTTCTTTTTCAGCTATTTTTTCTGCGTATCTTAGAAGCATGCGTTTGCAAAAGATGCAGGTGAATCTGTCTTCACAACGTTTTTTATATGAATTGAGGGTGTTTCCGTGTTGTAGAGTATATGCTTTCATTTTGCATGAGATGTGTTTTTTGAGATGTTTTGCAAGTTTGATGAAGTTCTCTAGTTCTTTCTCATCGGTAAATGGTCTATTATCAGCATGGACAAGTATGAGTTCTTCTGCTTTTTTTGAGAAAAGGTAGGTTGCAACTGGTGAATCAATGCCGCTTGAAACAAGGGATACAAATTTCATGCTGTCTCATCTTCTACCCAATTGAGATACTCCTGAAAACCATGGGTAATGGGAATGGCAACAATATCTGGCACGTCATAAGAGTGGAGTTCTTTTATCCGCTGTATCGTCTTGTCGATATTCTTGTCTGTTGTTTTTGCCAGGAGAACGCATTCGTTATCTTCTTCGATGTTTCCTTGCCATCGATATATTGATTCTATCTTTGGAATAATGTTTACACATGCAACGAGTTTTTCTTCAACAAGTATGCGTGCGATTTTTCTTGCTTCTTCAACACTACCAGTGGTTGAATAAATAATTGAAACCATAATTTTTCCTTATACTCAAAAATAGATTTAATAGTTTGCATCATAAGAATATGTTTTCATGTTCAATATATTGATACCTTTTTTTATTTCTTCATTTGTTCCGTAAAAAAGATGGCTTTTGCAGATGCAATCACTGCAGCCAAAACCAGGAATTGGAAGTAGTTTTTTGTCTAATTTTTTTGCAATGTGACATTCCTCTCTAATATTGTTTTCTTTGTAAAAAACATTCACAATTTTTGCATATTGTAGGAGATAATCGATATGCCAATGTATCTTCTTATTTTCTCTTAGATGTCTTTTTATTCTCTGTTCCAATCCACTGAGTGCAGAACCGACATAGACGTAAAATCCTTTGTTGAATGCTATTTCTCCTAGTTTGCCGGTAGGAATTGTTTTATCGTTTTCTAATTCTAAGAGTAGTAAATAACTACCTTTCATAACGAGCATGCTATATAACGAATGAAGATTTAGTTTTTCTTTAAAATGAAGAAAATTGTTCATTTGTGTAATAGTCATCGTAATGGGTTACAAATATAGACAACGAGCAAGTACCACGATGCATTATGTCATGGAGTAGATAAGATATCCAAATGAATATGGTAGTGAGTTAAGGTGTTACCCATCGAATTGACCATTACAAAAATTGTTCATTTGTTAGGAAATATTTATATATCGTCTGTCCCATAGTATATTAAGGGAAAAATATGAAGAGAGCAATACCCGTATTGGTTGTAGGAATTTTAGTCCTTAGTGGGCTTGGGGCTGGTGCTTTTTCAAATGAAAAACCTGAAAATTTTAAGATAGAAGAATCTGTATCCTTCTCAGAGATGCCTGTGTTACAGGAGAATTACGAAGATGGATATCTTAGGGTAAATTTTGAAGGCGCGAATTCTAGGTTAATGAAATCTGGTATGCCTGAACTACCGATTTATATTAAAAATTATCAACTGCCAAAAGAGGCTAGGAATATACAAGTGATATGTACGCCTAAGAAAACTCGTACGATGCATGTCCCTGGAGAGATTGTTCCAACAAAGGCTGTTATTCGGGACTATGATGTAAGTGTTGAAGCAGAGTTGGTGAAGGATGAACAGACGTATGGTAATTCTGAGTTTTATCCCGATAGTTGGTTTAGCTATCGTGTTAGTAGTGGTCTGAACGGTGATGATGAAATTGTTAAATTTGTAGATATCGCATGTTATGTTGTTCGATATTCTCCAGCTAACAATATACTAGAATATGTAAACGGTGACATAGATATCAGCTTCACATATGATTACAGCGATACGGGTACAACCAGTTATGATCCTGAATATGATATGGTTATCATAGCTCCGGCCGCTTTTGAAGAATCTCTTCAAACGTTAATAGATCATAAAAATAGCTATGGTGTAGATACTACATTAAAAACAGTTGAAGATATTCTCAGTGAATATGATGGTTATGATGCACCGGAGCAGATCAAATATTTCATTAAATATGCCCTTGACGAATGGGGTATCACCTATGCCCTGCTTGTTGGTGGTCTGAAGTCATATTTCAATGCTGATGATAAAGACGACCGTAACCAGGGTACAACAGATTGGCATGTTCCGGTGAGATATACCAATATTAGACATGGTTATGAGGTAGGTTGCATTTCTGATCTTTATTACGGTGACATATATGATGGTGAAGACAATTTTTCAAGTTGGGATTCGAATGGAGATGGCATCTATGCAAAAGTGCCAGGGGACACTCTCGATCTTGTTCCTGAGGTCTATGTCGGACGACTTGCTTGCAGAAACAAGTTTGAAGTTCGTCTCATGGTAAAGAAGATCATTAACTATGAAAAGACGTCGCCTGATGCAAAGCCATGGTTCAAAACGATGGTCGGTATAGCTGGTAAAACATTTGAGATTTATCAAGGTCAGCCAGATGGAGAGTATGTGTGCGATACATCAATTGATTACATGGGAGATCTTATTGATGACCCTGTAAGAGTATACGCATCAAATAGGGACACCAGTGGATATGTTCCAGTGCCAGAAGATATTAGAAAAGCAATTTCCAAAGGAGCAGGTTACGTTGACTTCCAGGGACATGGTAATCCTGTAGTATGGAACACTATTTGGGCAGATGGTACCTATCCAAATGATTGGACAGGAGGGATCAAGCTTTATCGTTTTCCATTACTTTTCAACTTTAAAAAACTACCTGTGGTTATCGTTGGCGGCTGTCATAATGCACTCTTTAATGTGACGATAATAAAGACATTAAACTCCATGGATATTAATGATAATTATGCATATTGGACTAGTGGCCGTCCTGCACCAGTATGTTTCAGTTGGGGGCTATGCATTGTACCCTGGGGTGGTGCTATTGCATCTACAGGCTGTACTGGATATGGAATTGGATATGGTGGACGGCCTATCAGTTTAAGTGCTGAGATGGAGTCTAATTTCTTTTATCAAATCGGTCAGGCTGGCTCGACAAATCTTGGAGCTGCACATAGTGGCTCTATTCGGAAGTTTATTAATGAAAATGAAATAGGAACAACAGAGGCTTTTTGTATAACAGTATTTCAGTTATTCGGCGATCCAAGTTTGAAACTCGGTGGCTACGGATAAATCTAAAAAGTCTCTCTTTCCTTTTTTTCTTTTTTAGAAATCTTTTAACGTCTTCTGGAAGTCATCAGGAAGTACAATCTTACGTTCCACTTCCCGCCATTCCAAATCATAATCAGACAACAGATTCTTCACCATGTCAGGAACATGTGGTGCGCAGAGAATCCCTCGTACATTTGCTTCATCTACGTCTTTTTTTATATCAGTTACATACATGCGGAGTTGATGCACTGCACTGATATTTGCTACACTTCGTTTCACTTCGATAACCGTTGGAGTGTGCTCTTTATCATAACCAAAAAGATCGATCATTCCTGATTTCACCTGTTTCTCTCGTTTGCTGATACGAAGTCCTTCTTCAATCGTATCTGGTTCGCTGATGATTTGATTGACAACATCTGTTTCCATACCAGCGATAACAAATTCAGCTTTATCATGAAGAGATGTGGCAACAATCATCTTTAGATTCCGAAACGTTATTTTCATTTTCTCTGGAGGATGGCTGTGACGTGATCTGATGACAAGGGAGTTGTTTTCTACCTGGAATTCTGTTGTTGTACCGGATGGCTGCCAGTTGACTGGTTCACGCATTTCTGGCTGATGAACCAACACATTTCCATCTTGCTTAATCATAACTATTCGTTCCCCCCAATCCAGAATTGATCGTGCACGTCCACGATAATCAACCATGCAATCACCAATTAAAAGAAGCATGGTTTTCTCTGCCTTAGATTTATGATGTTTTTCAATAAATGTGAGTGAATCTTTTGAGGTAGGATTAAGAATAGTTTTTAACACATCTCCTCAAGTATCCTATATCAATTTGGTCATACATGAGAGTATCGATTTAACTAAAATTGGTTGATGAGAAAAGGGATATAATTATTTAAAAGCAGTATTCGCCAACATATAATATAGCGAGTAGAAGAATCCTTAGGTTTTTTGTTAATTTTTTTGCAAATAATTGATAAACATAATACCATTATCTTTTTTTGTGTCGAAGTATAATCCCTCTGTCGTTAATGTTGAAACACTCGATGATGCTAGAGTTGAAATTCAAAAGATCGGCAGTGACCCGGAAAGCATAGAGATCATGGCACCAAAGGCTGTTTCTAAGGTTATAAAATTAGAAAACATAGTACTTCAGGACGCTATCATTATCAAGCAGGATATGCTTTCTCTTGGAGGAGAAGTCGCTATTCCAAGAGATGCTTTTGAATTAAGAGAAGATTCTTCAGATATACTGATTATGGGGACATTAAGGCAATTGCTTGAGCTGGTAGAAAAACTTAACAGACATTATCCAAGGATTAAGGCTATTTCAAAAGAGTTATCGGTTTTTTTAAGTGATATCTATTAAGCCCAAAAAGACATTAACTATTATTTTATTCTGGTTTCGAGAGCATATGGATAATCATGTTTGTCCTATCGATTTTCGATATGGAAGAGAAGAGATTAAAGAAGTATTCAGTGAAAAAAACAAGCTTCAGTATCTTTTAGATGTAGAGGCAGCGCTTGCTCGGGCACATGCAAACGTTGGCAATATTTCTAAAAAGGATGCTGATGAGATTTCTAAAAAAGCTTCTGTAAAATTTGTAATGGTTGAACGGGTAAAAGAAATTGAAAATGAAACTAGACATGATATTATGGCGGTAACCAGGGTGCTTGCTGAAGTGTGTGATGGCGATGCCGGTAAATATGTCCATCTTGGTGCAACTAGTTATGACATTGTTGATACAGCTAATGCCTTGCAGTTTTCTAAAGCATCTGATATCATTTCAAAGGATCTTAAGGAACTAAGAAAAACTCTGGTTGGTCTTGTAAGGAAGCATAAGAATACCATTATGTCTGGGAGAACCCATGGGCAGTATTCTATTCCTATCACGTTTGGCCTTAAGATGGCAGTGTATGCGCTGGAGGTTGATCGGCATCTTGAACGTATGCATGAATGTAAATCAAGGGTTCTTGTCGGGAAAATGTCTGGCGCTGTTGGTACTGGTGCTGCAATGGGTAAACATGCACTAAAGATTCAGGAGCTTGTAATGAAGGATCTTAAACTAGGGGTTGAAGAAGGGGCGACTCAAATCGTTGGCAGGGATCGATACATTGAGCTGTTGTCAAATCTTTCAAATATTGCAACGAGCATGGAAAAGTTTGCAACAGAAATCAGAAATCTCCAACGAAGTGAAATAGGAGAGGCGGCGGAGGCGTTTGAATCGAAAAAACAGGTGGGTTCTTCAACAATGCCACATAAGAGAAACCCTATTGTTTGTGAACAAATAAGTGGACTTGCTCGGGTTGTTCGCAGCAACATTATCCCTGCATATGAAAACGCGATTCAGTGGCATGAGAGAGATCTTGCAAATTCTTCTTCTGAACGTTTTATTTTACCACATGCATTGATTCTTACAGATTGGATTATCTATCAAATGAATAACGTCTTCAAAAATCTAAAGGTGTCCCCTGAAAAGATGCTTGAAAACCTTGAGAAATCACAAGGTCTTCCCATGGCTGAAGCTGTGATGACAAAACTTGTCGAAAAGGGAATGGGTCGTGGAGAGGCACATGAACTTATGCGTACTTGTTCTCAAAAAGCCATTACTAAGGAGGAGGATTTATTAGCTGTACTAACAAACGATACAGCTGTGTCAAAATATCTTAACAAAAAAGAGTTGGTAGATACACTTAATCCAAGAAATTATCTCGGAGTTTCTGACAAAATCGTAGATAATATTGTAAAGAAGCTTTCAAGATAAATGGTGGAAAGAGAATGGATAAACTATCAAAAATAACTGCAAATACTGAAGAGATTATAACAATTGAAGAACTGAAGACTGTTTTAAAAAAAGAAAAGCCGAAGGCATATATCGGGTTTGAACCTTCTGGTACGGTTCATCTTGGCTGGAAGATTTGCACCAATAAGATCAGGGATTTTCTTGATTGTGGTTTTGATTTTACCGTGCTTCTTGCTGAT
>JAUWYM010000069.1 GCA_030615845.1 Thermoplasmatota archaeon
CTACTCTTGTTTTTGGAGAGGAGAAAATTGATAAAACCACTGTTCTCACAAAGGAACAAAAGGATATTTTTGGGAAGCTGGGGTTTAAAGATAAACTTATTCAAGGCTTGTAGCCTATAAAACCCTGAAAGTCAGGTTAAAATCGATAGTGCCTGCTATCTCACTGGCCTTCTGCATCTCCAACTGCGAAACATAGACCGTGGTGAAGCTGCTTCCAAGTATGAGAAAAACGCCAATGACTGAAAATGGAATACGAGCCGAATCATCCTGAAGAAAACATGTCCATGTCTTCATCCTCTTGCCTCCCATATCGTGAGAACAACCTCTGCTTTGTTTAATGAAATACGTTCAAAGAGCCAATCAGTAAGCAACTCAGTAACCTCAACTACTTGATCGATATCAATTAACTCAAAAATACTGTCGACAAAATTCTGAATATATGGATCAAGAAAACTGCTTATCATATTTGTTACGTTCTCCTTTATCGCTCGTTCAAGCGCATCAAAACCATCCTCAAGGGAGTCAACAGACTCGCCGATAAAGGTTTCGAAGTTTTCAGTAAAACTACTGATGATTTCATTAAAGATAGGAAATTCCGTTACACCACTGATATCGGCAAATATGCTGTCAACAGTTCCAAGCGCCTCACCCATAACTGCATCGATGACCTTCTCGGTCATATTTCCAATCGTCTCTTTAAGTTTATTGAAACCATAGGCTATTGTAGCATTGACAATACCTGGAAAAATCGTTTCATCATCTGCGTTTTTAACGCCATCGATTAAGAAACCATATGTCAACATGGTAACATTTTCACGTATCGCAGTAGTTACATTTTCAAAATCATCGTAGGGTGGATTTCCGTTTTTATACTCTTCAAGTACATATGTTACGTTCATAAGATGCAGAATATCTTCTCCACCGAGTAATTCCTCTTTCAACCAATATTTTGTAAATACTATCTGTACATCACCAATGGTTATCACTGGCTTATACGGCATCATAATGAAGCTTTTTGCTACATAACAATCTTGATTTGGAGGATGTTCACCGATACAGAGTTCACCACCAAATGGTATGCCTTTTATCGGATGCCACCATGCTGTGAGATTAAAACGATATTTATCACCAAGATATGATGAAAAAAAACTTTTTGTTTCATTTTTAAGACGTCGATCATAGTCACCGGTAAAGATGTTAAATCGGTTGGTGCCAAGTACGGTAATTGGTAGTCTAAATTGACACCCTAGATTTTCAGCTAAAAGAGTGGCATAGGTCTTATGAAGCTGCTCACGGGCAAGTAACCAATTTGTTATTGAGCCATAAAGTCCTTCGGAAGAATTATCGATGCCGATGCTTCCCGCTGCATCATCAATAATGTCACCTGCAACTTTATAGCTAAATGTATCCACCCGGGAGACAAGAAACGCATTCAATGCTTCATCTGCGACATGTTCACGATGGGTTTCCACTGAAGTTTCAATAGCAATATTGCTCTGCAATGCTGGGAGTAAAACAGCTCCTGAGATTGAAACCATGACGATGAAGAGGACAGCATCGTACATCACAGAAACGGCATAGATGTTTCTCACAAATTTTCTGTGTTTCATCATCTCTCACTCCACATAATAATGGTTAGTTTTCCAGGAGTTGTCTGCGCCTCGTTTAGATAGATACCAACGTTTTTTGAGGTGGCAACTCGATCACCGATGCCATCTGGCAGTGGTTCAGGAAAATCTTCAGAGCCATCTTCCCAGCTTATTCGTACGATAAAGTTAACACCGGACGTTTTGTACTCGTCGCGTAGAAGATTAAGTGTATCGATATCGGTACGTAGGAGTGGTAAGTCCACGATCCCGCCTTCTTTTATAAAATAGCAGTAAGGATTGGTTAGTTTTGTTGCGATAAAATAGGCAGTCTGGTATTTTTCAAGGCTATCAATTCTTTGTTCATAGGCGGTATAGGTGTGAGCAATCAACAAAATGAATAAGGTAAATCCGATCATCACAACAGATAGTGCTGGAAGTGATGTGAATTCTTCAGAAACTGCCTCTTCATTTTTAACAAATCTTTTTAGAGGATTGCCTCCTCGCATTTTTTCCTCCAAAAAAAGAAATAAATTAGACTATATATATTTTTAGCTACTATTATTGTTATTATATAAAAGAATATGTTTTTAAGACTTACCTGCTCCAAACAGCACCGATCAAAGATCGCAGTAACTTAGCTGCAAGAAGAGCTGTCTCACCATTATCATATGGTGGACATACCTCAACGATATCAAAACCAATGAGCTGTGGCGAAAAAGCTTCAATGATTTCTAAAATATCAAATGGAGTAAGTCCAAATGGCTCCGGAGTGCTTGCCCCTGGAGCATAGGCAGGATCAATAACATCGATATCAAGAGTAAGATATATTTTTTTTTCTTTAAGATGCTCTTTTGTTTTTTGTATTGCCTCAGAAACCCCTGCCTTTTGTATTGAAAAAGCATCACAGTAAAAAATTCCAAATTCTCTGACACTATCAAATTCTTCTTTTTCGGCAGATCGGACACCAAGTACTGCAATATTTTTTCTCTTGATGTGATCAGCAACCCGTCGCATGGTACATGCATGATTATTCACATCATTTTCATATCTTTCTCGAAAGTCCATATGAGCGTCAAGGAAAAGAACTGCAATATCGTTTGGAAATGCTTTGACAACTCCTAGAGTGATTGAATGCTCCCCACCAATTGCAATAGGGAACTTGTTTTCTGCAAGAAGAGATGAAGTAAAATCCTTAACCTTTTCAACCATCTCCTCAGAACCGATGTTATCTACATCAAGGTTTCCATAATCATGAACTTGTATATCTTTGAGATCGATACCAGTTCTCAAATCATAGGTTTCGAAATTCCAACTCGCCTGCCGTATTTCTTTTGGAGCCTTTCCAGTCCCGTATCGAAAAGAAGGGGTCTTCTCATGGGGAACCCCGAATAGAACAAATTTTGCATTGTTGAAATCTGATTCCGCATCTGCAAAAAAATTTGGAAAATTCATACGAACCAAATCAAAGAAAGAAAACTTACATTATTACACACGAGTTATTTTTTTCCGACCAAGCGCTTGCAGATACATAATCTCATTGCCAGGCCCAAGTTTACCTTTGTATTCATCTGGAATAGGCATTTCAAAAGTTTCATAGGTTTCAAGATCCATGAGTTGAACAGTATCTGAACCCATCAAAGAAAGAACCTGCGCGTTTCTCTTGTCAATGATGGGGACATGCACTTTATGTTTGACAGGATGAACAACACTTCTTTTCTGACCATCGAAAACACCAATTGCTTCTATTCTTGCTTTTGATTCACCATGCTTCCCTGGTTTAGAGGTAGATATGCTCATAATTTTACATGGTTCATCATCGATTATCATATATCTATTTACCCGTAACGTTCTTACTTCAGCGAGCTCTTTCATATATTATTCACCTTTCGGTACTTTATAGACAACATCATGCTCCCGAGATCTCTCTTTGACTTTTATTCCAATCGCGTCTCCTGGTTTTGCTGTCTCAATAGGTTCTCTCTCAATTTCCATTCTGTCAACGTTCTGAGTAAAATCTGTATGAGCACCAACGATATGAATTGTATCTCCAACTTTTAGTTCACCATCTGTAATTTTTATGGCCGCGACACTAATATGTGTAAAAAAATGCTCAACTATACCAATCTTTTCTTCTACCATATATAATCACAACCTGTAATACAACTAGGTATACTTATACCTGCTACATTTTTTTGGATGGCACCACTTCATAAATCGCTTTTTTTCCATGTTTTGTACAGGTAAATGCCTCCCATTTAGAATCCCATGACATAGGGTTTCCACATTCAGGACACGCCAAACTCTCGATTATTTCTCTCTGGCTTTTTATACGTGTTTTTACAATTTCAGCCTTCATTTTCCTATCAGGGTCTAATGAATCCATTACGTAAATAATGCCATCAGGCGGTAAAAAAGGAGTGTTATCAATTTTCCCTCTTTTTTTTCGATATGCCTTCATTTGCATCTTATATTTTTCCATCATTGTTTGTTTTCGAGCCATGTGTTTTCACCAGGTTACTTATCGTAAATAATAGGTATCTTTTATAAGTAATTTACTTATGTTTGTTACGGGAGTATTTCTCATGTCTATAAGTGATTTGCCCCCAAATTTTATAAACTTCAATGACATATGTTTCTTGTTAACAGGGGGGAAGCAGAGGCAGGAAAGCACAGTTGGGAACGTAACAAGTGAGGAAGGCGAAAAGGGGAGAGCTAGTAAACATCTCGAAAAGCTATACGTTCCTCAGACTTCTCTCCTTTTGTTCTAAAACAGGTTACCTTTCTTAAGAAACAGAAAAAATTCTTGAACATCGTTGTTGCAAGAAGACATCACTACTTTTATCTTGTATAATCCCTATACCTTTGTGACAATGAAATTAAATGAAACCCCACCTAATATCAAAGAAGCCCTCAAAATTCTAGGAGTATCTAAACTCTATCCTCCTCAAGAAGAGGCACTTCCTTATGCGCTTGCAGGAGAAAACATAGTTCTCTCTATTCCTACAGCTGCAGGTAAAACTCTCATCGCGTATCTTGCAATAATTCATCAGATAAAAAACAAGGGAGGTAAAGCGCTCTATATTGTGCCTTTACGGGCACTTGCAAGAGAAAAATATGAGGATTTAAAACGTTTTGAAAAACTTGGTTTCAAAGTAGGTATTTCAACAGGAGATCTTGATGAATCAGACCCTAGAATTGCCAAGTATGATATTATTGTTTGTACTTCTGAAAAAGCAGATTCTCTTTTAAGACATGGCATAAATTGGGTTGATACGATAAAGGTTCTTGTCATCGATGAAATCCATCTTATTCATGATCCTAAGAGAGGACCAACCCTTGAAGTAATTATTTCCAGATTTAAAGCACTGAATCCAAATACACAACTTATTGCACTTTCTGCGACAATAAAAAATGCAGCAGAACTCGCGGATTGGTTAGAGGGGAGGCTTATACAATCCGATTGGAGACCGGTCATTCTAAAAGAGGGCGTGTGCCTTAAAAATCAGATAAAATTCAGCGATGGCTCCTCTTCCGGCTTCGGCCATAACTGGTTCGAGGTAATCAGCTTTCTTAAAGGCCAGTTTGCCCTTCAGAGTCTTGGCCTTATACTTGCGGTTGCCTACAAAAACAATCGACCTGACGATATTTCTCTCAACGACGACAAAAGTCAGCTGAATTTCTTCATCAACGATGGCGGTATTGTAATAACTATATTCGACACCGCCCAGCTCGGCTATGCGCTTGGCGTCCTCAGCAGCAGTAGCAGGGTCAAACAGCTGGCCGACTCTGCTGCGGACCTTAGACAAAATCTCCGCGCTGCTGATGCTGACGTTCCCCGCTGTCGTTATGCTGCCAATTGGTGATTGATTATTAGTAGAAAAAGCAGAACTTGTAAGCAGCAGCAAACAGCAAACAGTAAGCAGTGAGCAGCAAGACTTTTTCATCCCGTTTCCCTTCAATAATCAGATGTCAGAAGTCGGTTGTCTTCTGTTTTCTGTCCTCTGTCCTTAAAATGGCACCCCGCTACCAGCGGGCTGTTCCGCATAGGATGCATTTTCAAACCGCGTAAATCTTTCCCTGA
>JAUWYM010000027.1 GCA_030615845.1 Thermoplasmatota archaeon
AAAACGGTGTACTCCAATAGCCGCTATAGGGTATATATACATCCTTGAAAGTCATAACCACTCCTTCTTTTTCAATCCTTACAAAGTTTTTTCTTAAGTTCCTCATTCAATAAGGGTACAATCTCAAAGAGATCTCCGACAATCCCACAATCTGCAATGTCAAAGATCGGTGCCTCCGTATCTGTATTAATAGCTATAATAGTATCAGAACTCTTCATACCAACCTGATGCTGGATCTTTCCGGAGATACCACATGCAATATATAACTTTGGCGATACAGTCTTCCCACTTTGACCCACCTGATCTGATCGTGGCCTCCAGCCAGCATCAACTGCTGCCCTCGATGCACCTACAACTCCATTAACTGTCTCAGCTAGGTCTTCCAAGATTTTAAATTTTTCAGCAGATCCCATACCTCTACCACCAGAGATAATAATATCTGCCTCATCTAGGCTCTTGGTGCCTGATTTAGTAGTTTTAATGATTTCTTTTATTATAATCCTCATAGCCTTAGGATCTATATCTACAGGTATAGATATAATCTCTGCTTTCCGTGTAGAATCTGGACTCCGGATCTTCATTACATTCGGTCGAATAGTAGCCATTTGAGGACGAGCACTCGGTGAGATAATATCAGCCATTATATTGCCACCGAAAGCTGGTCTTGACTGGAGAAGCAAACAATCTTTAATCGATAGACCTGTGCAATCTGCAGTAAGACCTACTTCTAAAGCAGCTGCAACACGTGGAGCTAGGTCCCTACCCAAGTGAGTCGCAGGGAAAAGCACGATATTGGGTTTATACTTCGATATCAGACCAGTTATTATCCCAGCATAGTTATTGGTATTGTACTCTCTGAGGTTGTCGTTCTCAGCTATATAGATCACGTCTATACCGTAAGCCGCTATATCATCACAGAGACGTTTGACTTTTCCACCAAAGATCACTGCCCCTACTCTCTCCTCCAAAGTGTCAGCGATCTCTCGAGCTTTGCTAGCGAGTTCCAGGCTCACCTTCTTGATCTTTTGTTCACGGAGTTCTACAAAAATCCAAACACCCTCATACTCTGAGAGATCTTTATCGCTCGGTTTCGGTCTCTCAAGAATTATCGCATCAAACTTACAGACGTCCACACAAGACCCGCAAAGTGTACAGTTTGCTTCAATCTCAGCCTTCTTATTCTTGATTTTGATTGCAGCAAATGGACACGCTTTAACACATAATCCACATCCAGTACATTTGTCAAGAATAATCTCTATACCCACAACCTTCACCTCTTAGTAAGGGCCTCGTGTTTCAAAAGGATATCTCCTAATTTCTTTGCAGCCTCTTTATCTTCTCCTTCTATAATTTCACATTTTCCACGTGATGGTGGAGAATATGTCTTTATTACTTGAGTGAATGATCCTTCTAAGCCGAATTTAGATTCATCGCCTCCCAAGACTTTTGCATCCCAAACATTAAAAGGCTTCTTCTTTGCTTTTAATATACTACTCATAGGTGGATGCTCTGGTTGAAAGGATGCTGGAGGAAGAAGGGCTAACAGTATTGGTGCCTTAGTTTCAAGAATATGATATCCGTCTTCTGTTTGTTTATGAATCGTGAGTTTGTGTTTATCATCTATCTCAATCTTTTCTACATAGGTTACTTGAGGTATACCAAGTTGTTGCGCAAGCTCAGGCCCTACCTGCGCTGTATCCCCATCTATAGCCTGCTGTCCACAGAAAACCATGTCAAATGGTCCAAGTTTTCTAATAGCCTGGGAGAGAGTGTAAGCTGTAGCGAAGGTATCAGAACCTGCAAATACTTTATCAGAAATAAGTACTGCATCATCCGCACCAATGGCTAAACATCTCATTAAAGCGCTTCGCGCCTGCGGGGGACCCATAGTAATAACTGTAACACTCCCCTCGCCAATCTTCTCTTTTATCCTTACACATTCCTCAACTGCGTAGTGATCATAAGGATTTAAAATACTAGGCACACCATCCCTGATCAATGTATGGGTTTTAGGGTCAACCTTCACCTCTGTTGTATCAGGTACTTGCTTTACACAAACGATCAGCTTCATTTCTATTCCTACGCAACTTTATCGATAGGCTAAAAATTCTTTACCAAGCAATTCTCTAGCAATGATCAGTTTCATGATTTCTGAAGAACCCTCAGCAAGCGTAAAAGAACGTACACCTCTCCAGGCTTTCTGATCTTCACATTCTTTAGTATATCCAAAAGCTCCTTGCCACTGCATAACATCATTAATGGCATCAAATGCCCAGATTGGGGCAACAGATTTTGCCATTGCAATCGCCATGCTAACCTCAAACCTCGAAGCCTTCCCCTGCATTTCTTGATTATATGTCCAAAGAGCCTTATAGCCTAAATCACGAAGTGCCTGTATTCGAACATGGTGTTCAGCTAGCTTGAATTGAATACCCTCATATTTTCCTATTGGTCTCCCAAATGCCTTACGCTCTTTAATATATGCAATCCCGTTTTCAAGAGCTTTAGCTGCAGCGCCGGCACATACAAGAGATATTAGCCCACGTGCAAGCTCATACCCTTCATGTACAATATAGAACCCTTTATTTTCCTCCCCAATCAGATAATGCTTCGGAATCTCAACATTTTTTATGTCGAATCCACCGCATGAAATTGCTTCTCTACCGATATCTTCAACATAAGTAGGTGTTATACCCGGTGTATCCTTCAAAGGAAGATAAAACAAACTCATCCCTCTTGTACCCTTCTCAGGTGTCATTTTAGCAAGCGTAACATGCCCTCCGCCATATTCCACAGCTTCAGCCACACCACTGATGTACATCTTCTCTCCATTGATGACGTATTTATTCCCCTTTTTACTGATCTTGGTTTTCATAGAGCCCAAGTCTGATCCAATGTCTGACTCTGTCGTGGCTATACCAACAATTTGTTCTCCCTTTATCATCTTAGGTAAGATCTCCTTTTTTGCCTCTTCTGTCCCATATTTATCGAGTACGTGTCCCCATGAAGTCTCCACTAGGAATAGAACAGGTATTGCACAGCTAAGATCTGTTCTGGCTAACTCTTCAACTGCAATCCCCGCTGTCACTACATCGGTACCTAAACCGCCATACTCAGGATCTATAACCAAGCCAAGGAGTTCAAAATTCGCCAATGCCTTTATGACATCTTCTGGCATTTGTCTCGCACCTTCCAATTTCTCAGTTTTCGGAGCGATTTCACTTGCGCAAAACTCTTTTATACTTTCTCTAAAAAGTTCTTGTTCCTCATTAAATCTATAATCAACCATCTTAACAACCCCCTTTAGTTTAATAGAGTCAGGAGGTATTACTAGTTCGGTATAATAAGTTTGTTGTAATTATAATTCTCTATAAAGTTTTGAATAAAAAATTACAATTCTTTATTTCATAAACCTAATTGTTTTGCAATAATTATCCTTTGAACCTCTGATGTTCCCTCACCGATCTCACAAAGTTTAACGTCTCTAAAATATCTTTCAACAGGGTACTCTCGTATATAACCATATCCACCGAAAACCTGAATAGCATTTCTTGTGGCACGCATAGCCATCTCCGAAGCAAACAATTTAGCCATAGACGCTTCTTTACTAAATGGCAGTCCTTGATCTTCTAAAAATGCAGCACGATGAACAAGCAAACGCGCAGCATCAGTCTCAGTTGCCATATCAGCAATCTTCCACTGAATCGCCTGGAATTTACCTATCGGTCGTCCGAATTGCTCCCGTTGTTTTGCATACTCTATACTATCCTCAAGTGCACCACGAGCAATACCCACGGACATAGCGCCAACAGCAGTACGACCCCGGTCAAGGGTGTTCATAACTCCTATAAAACCCAAATCTTTCTCCCCAAGTATATTCTCTTTTGGAACCTGGCAATCTTCAAAAAAAAGCTGAGCAGTTCTACTGCCACGAACCCCAAGTTTATCCTCTAGTTGACCGACCTTAAAACCAGGTGTATCTTTTTCAACAATAAACGCGCTAATGCCCTTAACACCCTTGGTTTTATCGGTTTTCGCCATTACAATAGTGATCCCTGCAATATCACCACTGGTAATAAACTGCTTAGTACCATTCAACACCCACTCGTTACCTTCAAGAACAGCAGTAGTCTGAAGCGAGGCCACGTCAGATCCAGCATTTGGTTCAGTGATCGCCAACGCTACAAATGCTTCACCAGTTGTATATTTAGGAAGATATTTCTTACGTTGTTCCTCCGTACCACGTTCATAGATATAGCCAACACCTAGAGTATTATGTGCCTCGACAGTTAGACCTGTAGAGCCACAATAACGAGAGATTTCTTCAAGAGCAATCATATAACTTACTTTATCAATACCTGCTCCCCCATACTTTTGTGGAACAGTCATACCCATAAGACCCATTTTACCCATCTTCCTATAGAGATCCCATGGGAAATACTCTTCTTTGTCAATTTTTGCAGAGATAGGTTTTATCTCTTTCTCACAAAATTCTCTAATAGTTTTTTGAAACAATTTTTGCATGTCAGTTAATTTAAAGTTCATGATAATCCTCATATCGTGATAGGTAAATGGTAGAAAAACCTTAGGGATACATATTGGCATAAAAAATGGTGAAAACATTATATGTACAATCGTTCATACCATGTAGCAGATTTTTACTGACAAAATCAATTTATTGTAAAAAAGACAATTATATCAAAAAGAAATCCGGGAGGCCGAGAATGGAGGAAATTGTTTGGAGGCCTACAGATGAATATGTGAAAAATGCAAATATTACACGGTTCATGAAGAAACATGACATCAATACCTACGATGAACTCATTAAGCGTTCAACTGAAGATCTTGAATGGTTCTGGGATGCAGTAATGAAAGATTTAAACATAGAATGGTTTGAACCATACAAGAAAGTTCTTGATACCTCAAAAGGTATTCAATGGGCGAAATGGTTCATAGGAGGTAAAACCAACATTGTCTATAATTGTGTTGATAGACATGCGAAATCTGACAAAAAAGATAACATCGCAATTATCTGGGAAGACGAATCAGGAAATACACGGAAAATTACGTATCAAACACTTTACAAAGAAATTAATAAGTTAGCAAATGCATTAAAAAAACTGGGTGTCAAAAAAGGCGATCGAGTTGGCATCTACATGCCGATGGTTCCTGAGATTGTTGTTGGTTTTTTAGCTGTTATTAAAATTGGTGGGATTAGTGTTCCAGTTTTTTCTGGTTTTGGTGCATATGCTCTAGCGTCTCGACTGGATATTGCTAGCGCTAAGGTTTTACTTACAGCTGATGGTTCTATGAGACGTGGTAAAACAGTAGAAATTAAGAAAGAAGTCGATAAAGCAATTGATACAGTATCCTCACTTGAGCATGTTGTAGTGTATAAACATGTTGGAATAGATATCCCTTGGAATGAAGGCAGGGATCTTTGGTGGGAGGATATTGTTTCTCGTGAGTCAGATGAATGCAAGTCCATGGTGATGGATTCTGAAGATTACGCAATGATTATATTTTCCTCTGGAACAACTGGGAAACCTAAAGGTACTGTTCATACGCATGGGGGGGCACTTGCGCAGATAACTAAGGAGCTTGGGTATTATTTTGACGTGAAAGAAGATGATGTGTTTTTCTGGTTGACTGATATCGGATGGATGATGGGTCCTTGGATGATTATTGGTGTCCAAAGTTTTGGTAGTACGGTTGTCATTTTTGAAGGTGCACCAAACTATCCAGAGCCTGGTCGGCTCTGGGAACTTATTGAAAAACATAAGATTACCCATCTTGGTATCTCACCAACTGCCATTCGTCTCCTTATGAGATATGGTGATGACTGGGTAAAAAAACATGACCTCAGCTCACTACGAATTCTGGGTTCCACAGGTGAACCTTGGGATCCTGATTCTTGGAATTGGTTTTTTGAAAAAATTGGTGGCAAAAAACTACCAATAATAAATATTTCAGGTGGGACAGAGATTGTTGGTTGTTTCCTTTCACCATTACCTATTACACCATTGAAACCATGTACACTCCGTGGCCCAGGTCTTGGTATGGATATTGATGTTTTTGATGACGATGGAAGACCAGTACGTGGAGAGATGGGTCATCTTGTTGCAAAGAAACCTGCTCCGTCGATGACTCGAGGCTTTTGGAATGAACCTGATCGATATCTTGAGACATATTGGTCTCGTTGGCCAAATGTTTGGTATCATGGGGATTGGGCGAAAATAGATGAAGATGGTTTCTGGTCTCTTCATGGACGAAGTGATGATACTATTAAGGTTGCTGGGAGACGGACAGGTCCTGCTGAAATTGAGGCTGCACTTATCGAACATCCTGCGGTATCAGAAGCTGCAACAATAGGTGTTCCAGACGAGATAAAGGGCGAAGACATTGTTTCTTTTGTTGTTTTACAACCTGAGTACAGCCCCAATGAAGAATTAAGAAAAGAACTCAAACAACAAGTCGTGAAAATCATGGGGAAAACATTAAAACCTAAGGATATAAAATTCGTTACAGATCTTCCTAAGACACGTTCTGCAAAGATTGTACGGCGGGTCATAAAAGCGAAATTTTTAGGTGAAGATGTGATCGATGTTTCATCAATTGAAAATCCTGAGGCTGTCGAGGGAATAGGAAATGCGGTATAGTCTCACTATTCAAATCAATTTATTATAAAATGATTAATAATTAAAATAAAAATGTAAAGGTTTTTAATGAGTTATTTGATTACGGGTGCTGTGGACTCGGAACCTTTTTAGTCCTAGGAGAGGCAAGATTTTATGTCAAGAAAAGTATGTATTGTTGGAGGTGCTACGACACCATTTGATTATGGCCCTACAGGTTTTGAAAGTATAGAAGGTGGAGCGGCGGAATGTATACGAGAAACACAGCAAGATATCCCAGAGTTTTCTCTACGAGATATTGATCTGATGATCTATTCGCATTTTTCTGTTCATTTTGGACATCAGCTCGCCCCAGAATGGATTATCCATGATCATCTTGGTCTTGTTGGTGTGCCACATTATCGTGTTGAAAACGGTGGAAACACGGGTGGTTCTGCCTTATATGCAGCAGCTCTTGCTGTCATGTCCGGTCATCATGATGTTGTCGGCGTTGTCGGCTGGGAGACCATGGATTCTGTTTCACAATCGCAGGGTAGTGAGTTTATCGCTATGGCATCAGATATCAGATATGAACTCATGGTTGGGGGAATCTACCCTATTTATTATGCTGCAATGGCCAATAAATGGATGAAAGACAATAATGTGACAGAAGAGGATGTTGCAAGTATTGGAGCGAAAAACCGGAATAATGCAATGGATAACCCGAAGGCGCAATGGTATCGAAATGAACATAAATATATTACTGTAGATGATGTGATGAATTCACGTCTCATTTCATACCCTATTAAAAAATATGATTGTTGTCTTATGTCACGTGGTGTCGCATTTGTTCTTGTATGTTCTGAAGATTATGCAAAAAAAGTGAATCCTGATAATTACGTTACGATTGATGGCATCGGGCTTTCCAGCTGTACGATACGAGCAGGTGATCGATTGAACTTCCCAGGATGGACTAAACGGTACGGACCTGACTACCCTGGAATGACTGAGTTTGGTGCATGTCGAAACTCTGCAGAGCAGGCATATAAAATGGCAGGAATTAAAGATCCATTGAAAGAAATTGATTTTGGAGAAATCCATGATGCATTCTCGACTTCTGAAGCACAAATCTACAAAGCATTAGGGTTAGCAGATGAAAACAATATTGCTCAGTTTTTACGTGATGAAAAAACCCATATGCATGGAGACATCCCTATGAATCCTGGCGGAGGTCTTATGGGGTATGGACATCCTGTAGGTGCAACTGGTCTGATGAGCACTATTGAATGTTTCTACCAGCTTGCAGGCATGATTCCTAAGAAACATCTGAGTAAAAAAACAGAAGTTTCTGGGCCAGAATGTGGTATTGTCAATAGCCATGCAGGTACTGGAACAAGTATTTCAAACTTTATTCTGAGGAGGCATTAAATATGGGTCAATTAGCAGTTATGAAGAAAAAGAAGAAAAAATTTGCTGACGAACCGATCTTTACAGAAAAAAAAGAATATCGGCCCAAATGTGTAAAAGAAACAGAACTTGCGTTTGTTGGTCATGAAATCTCAGAAGAT
>JAUWYM010000086.1 GCA_030615845.1 Thermoplasmatota archaeon
GTCCATTTCTAGTAGTTTATCCAGTTTTTTTGGCGTGAACCTAACAACGGTAAGCAGAATAATCTTGGGTTTGCTTTTCTTTTTCTTCATTTGCTCTAGGATTTCCTCAGTTGTAAGCCCTGGCATCATTACATCCAAAATGACCAAATCTGGCTGAAAATCATCTACTTTCTCAAGAAAAATAGAGCCATCTTCAGCGAACTCTATCTCAAATCCCTTATTACGCAACATAAGATTCAACATTTCTCGAAAATCACGTTCATCATCTACAATCATTATTCTTTTACGATTATTGCTCATATGTCATACTTTTCTACTAATGATATAAAAACCTATTCTGGAAAAATGGCAGTTCGTAAAAATTACAGATGTAATACTATTGAGGTATGGTTCTCGCAGAAGCAACGCTAAAAACTACATTATATGTCTCCCAAGAATATTTCATTTCAATAAGGGTTACGATATTTAAATATTATTTCATAATCCACTTGAAAAAACGTCCATGTCTGTCTTACATCTCATTAAAAGGTGGTTTGTCAGGTCTTTTTGTATAATAAATAGCGATAGCCCAGCAGGATGCTTGTGATGAGATGCAAGAACACTTATCTTTCAGGTAAGTGTCCATCGTATGAGTTTCAGTAATTGGAAGCACTTTGATGTCATCGACATCGCAATCAATTCTAAACGAGTTCTCCCCCGATTTTAAATAGAAACTTGGCGTGCTTTTGTAACCTTTAAAGTAAATCTTATGAGCATCTTTCCCTGATTCATCATAAACGTCCCAATGATGATCTTCGCCGTTCAAGATGATGTGTAGGCTAGAAGGGGTTGATTCTTGGGTTATTGGAACTGCTTTTATCCAGCAGTTGTCGCCTTTTCTTATCATTTTGAATTCTATGTCGTTTATAATCGTATTAAACCTTTTATATTCCGCAGTTATAAAAGCACCTTAGAAGACAAATCACCAGAAAGCTTTAATGTTTTCGTTGAAAGTTTTAAAAAAAGTGAGGAGAAGGGTGGAGGGAGTGGGAAGAAGATGGGATGCACCAGAAGGAGTCCCTCGTATCTTGAGGGTATATTGTCTTTTTGGTTTATATAGTTGTGAAGGGGCTGGGTGGAAGTATTAAAAAAATGAAGAAAGAGGTAGTTGTTTAGGAGGAGAAAATACTCTATCTACTTTCTTCTTTTTGTTACAATAACGCATCCTAATAATCCTACTAAGCCCAGTGGACCCAAAACGGATGTTCCTGCATTCTGGGTATTTGTTTCCTCGTTTTCATCTGTTATTCCGATAAATTCATTTGTGTCATATGGCATAATAATAACTGGCTGATTTTCTTGTTCTACTTCTGTTCTATCAGGTGCAGGTGCTATTATGTCCTGGTCATTTTCCCAGTATGGTGCATCTTCTGTATGAACTGTTGTTGGATTTGGTGCGATTATTATCTTGCCATCCTCATCTGATGCAGGTGCTATGATTGGTTCTTCTAAACTCTTTTCCCCATTAGATGCATCATGAGTTATCGCGGCATCTGGATGTTCATCTTCTATGTCTGCTGAAACGCTCATTGTTACCATTCCTAGCACAGTTGCTCCAATTAATATCATTATCAGACTCTTTTTCATTATCATATTAATTCTCCAATTGCCTTGATTATATCCTTCGAGGTTTATATACTGTCAGAAAATGTTCGGAAAAAACCAAACAGCTACTCCATATAAAACTAACAATTTGAGGTGCTGTTAGGTATTATTGTAGAAACCTCAAAATATTTTGGTATAATTTTACATTTTGAGTTTACAGTAGAAAACCATTATTTTTTACCGGTAAAAGCGAGTCAATATCTCGTCCCTGCACTATTTTTTCGTAAATAAAGAAATAATATCAAAGTAACTTTGGAGAAACTTGTTATTACAACTTGTTTTTTAGGAGAAATTTATATTCCTCGATAAAGCCATAAATATATAGATTACTTCTCGTTTAACATTTTTGGTATGATTTCAGCAAAAGAAGTAAAAGTACTTGATAAAAACTCCGAATACTTTGGTGTACCAACCATAAGTCTTATGGAAAATGCTGGAAAAGGAGTTGCAGATTTTATTATTGATAAATTAGAAGCCAAAAGAAAGAAAATAATTATTTTTTGTGGAACCGGCAATAACGGTGGAGATGGCTTTGTTGCTGCACGATATCTCGCTAAAACATGCAATGTATCTGTGTTTTTGACGGGAGGTGAAATAAAAACAGACATTGCAAAAAATAATTTTGACAAATTTAAAAAACATGATATAAAAATACATACTAATCTTGATGAAATTGATACCTTACTTTCAGAAAATGACATGATCATTGATTCAATGCTTGGAATAGGCTTATCAGGTGAGCTAAAAGAACCTTATTCTACTATCGTACAAAAAATTATATCTGCAGAAGATAAAATAATGGTCTCTGTTGATATTGCCACAGGATTTGGAACAATCCTTTGCGTAAAACCTGATTATACCGTTACGTTTCATGATGTAAAACAAGGAATGGACAAAGACAATAGTGGAAAGATACACATCGTTGATATTGGTATTCCAAAAGACGCAATCAATTACGTGGGTCCAGGTGAGTTATCTGTCTATTATCCTCGGCCAAAAAAACAATCACATAAAGGAGAAAATGGTTCTGTATTGATTGTAGGTGGAGGTCCCTATATTGGGGCTCCTGCTCTTGCGGGTTTGGCTGCGTTAAGAACTGGAGCAGATCTTGTCTTTATTGCGACGCCAAAACGCTCATGGCAATCAATTGCATCGTTTTCTCCGAATTTAATTGTAAAAGATTTAAACTCTGATTTTTTAACTCCTAGAGATATCCCAACAATTAGAGAACTGTTTGGAAGATGCGATGCAGCAATAATTGGTCCGGGACTTGGTAGTTCAAAAGAAACAGAAGAAGCAATAAAAAAGATTGTAGAACTAGTCATTCATGAAAATAAACCATTGGTTATCGATGCAGATGCGATAAAGCCGGTGGGAGAACAACCTGATATTTTGAAAAAATCTAATACTGTCATTACCCCGCATGGAGGAGAATTTAAAGAATTAACAGGAGTTGATCTTCCTCAGGATATTGATAGGAGAATAGAAACTGTTCGTATGTGGGCTGAAAAATTAGGCGTTGCAATTTTCCTCAAAGCACCTGTTGATATTCTCAGTGACGGAAAAAATACAAAACTTAATAAAATTCATACTGAGGCAATGACGGTAGGTGGCACTGGAGATGTTCTGGCAGGAATCCTCGGAGCTTTCCTTTCTAAAGGTGTAGAACCATTTAATGCGATACGAATTGCAGCATTCCTCAATGGCGCAGCAGGTAACAATGTATTTACGAAGAAATCATATGGACTACTTGCTACCGATGTAATTGAAGAAATACCACATATTTTGAAAAAATATTTATAACGAGCTTTTAATCCCAAGTTTGTATGAAAACAACCCTTTTGATCCTGGGATGTATCCTTATTTTTTTTACTTCCTCAGTTGGTGCCCAAATACTTTCGCCAGTTGCTCATTTAGAAGGAACAATAGATGCTGATACGAAGGCTTTTTTTATCGGCAGAACAAGTGTTTCCGGAACATTTCAGGGTTATCAAATGGGTTCTCTCCCAGACAACCCCGTGTTTGAAGAGGTGAATATCTTTCCGTTGTTTGGATCAAGCACATTTAAAGATATCGATAGCGTTACAATTATTGATATACAAACGACAGATATTGAATCATTAGAGGATATTACTGATCTTGAAGAAAACAATGTTACTCAATTTTCAAACGTCAACATTCTTGCAGAAGAAGGGCCTTTTCTTTTAGGAACTACTCAAGGAAACATACAGATTCAGTCTGATCTCTCATATGCTATTTCTTCGATAGTCAGCCTTGATATTGAGGAGGGCAATACCCTTCAATTTTTAATTATAGTAACAACGTCTCAAATGAATACACACTACTTGGGTGAATCAGCGTACTTAGTACAAAGTACTAATAATAGTAATATTATAGTTGAGGATTCTAGTGGTAACACAGTTTGGAATGGGAGTTCAACAAATACTATTTTTTTAATAGAGGACGAAGACTTTACCGTTATACAAGATTCTCCCGTCTATCTACTTCCAATGCTTTCTGAAGAAACGTATGAAACCATTAAACTCTCAATATCTCCTGCAGATTCCCGATATACTGATATTTCTTCACTTTTAAAAGAGGTGACAGATGCAGCAGCTGATTTTGGAGATATATCAGATATTTCAGGCAACATCCAAGGTTTTGAAGCAATTATCTCAGCAGCATCTGCAATGGTTAATGGCGGAATGATCCTTATCGAAACTGATGATACGTTTACTGTTGATGATTCATCTCAAACGTTTTCAAATGTTGGCTTTGCACGTGGAAACACCTTTGATGTCTCCATCTCATCAGACACTCATACTCCTACTATTGCTGGTGAGTATAAGCTGATTTTCTTAGGCGATCATCTCTACACTTCTCAAGCAAAAGATAGTGAAAACGGTGTCGCATTTCCCTTCCTACTTGTCATCATTTGGGCTGTAGCAATTGCTTTATTTGTTTTATTTCGCTTCTATCTTAAGATATTGAGACCCCTTCTTATTAAGAAAGAAATTGATGAAGAACTGGATAAAAAAATCAAAAAATATGTGTTCATCTTTCATATTGCAGCGTTAGTTGTTGCTTTTATTCTGATGGACCGAGAGATAAGCTTTCAGTTTGGAATGAGCGCAATAGATGCAGTCCTTGGTCAAGGTGTATCATTGATTCTTTTGGCGTTTGTCATCGTCGAACTTATCATGTGGGTACTTGGCTATCTACTTCTCGCTATTCCTATTCGTATGATAACAAACTCTGGAATTCGAATCATTGGAATCGGAAAAGGTGGTAAAGGAATTGGAAAAACCGTAGGATCCTTTGGCATATGGATATTCTGCGCTTTTTATGTCAAATTAATTATCAATCTGATTTTTTTAATAATAAATCCAAGTAATTTTTTC
>JAUWYM010000191.1 GCA_030615845.1 Thermoplasmatota archaeon
GTTGGAAATAATTGAGTTGATGTGAGTTATGTTAGATGATTTGGAACTTTTTTCAGAGGTAGATAAATCAAATATGTTGGATGATCTTGTTCAATATCCTGAGCAGATTAAGAATGCTCTTGAAATAGCAGAAAATGCTGAGATGGAGAGATTTTTAAAAATTGATAACGTCATTATCACAGGGATGGGTGGATCAGCGATTTCTGGGGATATCCTCTGTAGTTTATTTAGAGATAAAATTGAGTTTCCTATTGTTGTTAATCGTGAGTATGGTCTACCAAAATGGGCAAAAAAGGATACCTTGACCATATTTGTTAGCTACTCAGGAAATACGGAAGAGACTTTGAGTTCATTTAAAGTTGCAAGTCAGAAGAAATGTAAGATACTTTGTATTTCATCTGGTGGTAAATTACAGGAGATGTGCGGGAGAAGAGGTGTGACTCATATACTGATTCCTTCCGGTTTTCAACCACGTGCTGCAACTATGTTTATCTTATTTCCATTGATAGTGCTTCTTAAACGGACAGGTCTTTTGAAGAATGATCTCCAGTCCGATATTGAAGAAACCATTGCAGTAGCGCAGAATTTTGTTGAGAGTAATAAAAAATCGGTTTCTAAAGAGAGTAATCTTTCAAAGCAGCTTGCAGAAAAGATCTATGGTACGATACCTCAGATATATGGGTGGGGTGTATATGCTCCCATTGCGACGAGATGGCGTCAGCAATTTAATGAAAACAGTAAACTCATCGCTAGAGCAGATGTTGTTTCTGAATGTAATCATAATGATATCGTTGGTTGGTCTGCAGATCCTGAAGTGTCAAAGAAGTTCTCCTGTATACTTTTTCGAGATAGGGCTGAAGAATCTCTTTATATGTCGGCACGTCTTGACTTTATGAAAACCCTTTTTGATGACACTGTTGCAAATGTTGTTGAGATACATGCTAAGGGAAAAAGCAGGCTTGCAAAGATGATGTATATGATGTATTTAGGAGATTTTAGTAGTTGTTATCTTGCTCTTTTAAGAAAAATTGATCCTTCGCCTGTTGATATTATTATGGAGCTAAAAAAACACCTTGCCGAGCTTTAGTTTTTATCATTTGTGTTTTTTGGTTTTTCTTCATAAAATAAGGATGTTATTATGTCATTTTGACATTTTAGAAGGAAATGTTTATATATAAGAAATCACAGAGTATAACATGTAAATGTAGTGAGGTATAATGAGGAGAACAATCAATCAACAATTTCAATTTACTGCTGCTCCAATTATTATATTATTACTAGTATGTACTATTTTGTTTTCAACTACGGTAATAGCTCAAGATGAAGAGTCACTTGTTATACGATTATTTGAATCTTCTGCTTCTTCATGGGAACCATTAGATGAAAATGATGACATATATTTTTTGGAAGGAAAAGAGTACGACATAGTGGTAAGCCATGAAAATGAAGTCACGTTTGCATATGATGTAACAATTACAATAACAGGCTTTGAAGAGACGTTTGTCACCGCTCCTGAATTACCGTACATAACAATACAAGCTCCAAGTTTTGAAGAATGTACAGAACTTTGCATCACCACATCTAAAGAAGGATATCTTGATGCTTATGAAGAAGTTATTATTTCAAAAGGTACATTGTCAGTCACAACGGATCGAGACATAGTTAACGAAAAAGAGGTTTTCTCAGTAAAAGTGACTGATCAAAACGATGTACCCGTAGAGGGAGCCTGTTTATTAATTAACGGTTGTGGAAGTGTTTCTGATACAACCAACGAAAATGGCAAAGCATTTATCGATGCACCAGAGGTGGATGCTGATGTTGAGATTAAAATTACCGCATTTAAGAGCGGGTATTTTTCTGACTCCGACACAATACATGTAGAAAATGTAAAAGCAATGTTTATCGATGATTTTTTATCAAAAATTTTTGAAATCTCACCAATCGTCTTTGCACTATTTGTTGTACTTTTTGCAATGTTGTTTGTTAAACTCAGAAAAAAAACATCCATACCTATATCTATATATGAAAATAATGTTTCACAGAAAAATAAGAAATTCGTTCGAGATAAAAAAGAACTATGGTCTGCAAAATCTCTATCAAAAAAGCCCATGAAACAGATAGATGAAAAGGTTGATAGAAAACTAGCTGCTTCTGCAAAAGGACCTCGTGTGGAAGTAATAAGGATTCATAGTAGGGAAGATAAAACGAAGGAAACAAAATACATTTCAGATAAAAAGGAATCAAAAAAGGTTGTATCCCTTAACAAAAACGATGAGTATGAATGGTTCAATGGAACGGAGTATATGAAATACAAGATAGATAAACTAACTGGAGACGTCAATGAGAAACCAGCTGATAAATGGTTTGTAGGTGAAGATACCAGTAGATTCAAGGTAGATAAAAAATTAATCGATAAAAAACTAAAGAAGAATCCTCGCAAAAATACAGCATAGAACAATAAAGAAGTTGATAGTTTTTAAATACCGCTTTTGACTTTATGGTTTTTATTATGAAAAAACGATTAACACCTGATTTCTATGAACTTAAGGTAAAGCAGCTGATGGATAAACGAGTATGGGATCTGCCAATAATTGAAGAGGATGGCAGCATCCATCATGTTTT
>JAUWYM010000167.1 GCA_030615845.1 Thermoplasmatota archaeon
CCTCCCCCAGACGCAATGACAACGATTCTATCATCCATCATTTTTCTTATAATATCTCCCTCAACGATGCGTTTTGGATCAGGAGATGGAACCACCATTCTCCATCCACGAGGTTGACGAGTCATGTGGCAGCCCTCTTTAAGCTTCTGAAATGCCTCTTCTTCTTCATAGTACGGACCAATGGGTTTTGTAGGGTTAGAAAGTGAGGGGTCGTTTTCATCAACAATAACTTGTGTGATTAACGCAATGACCGGTTTCTCAATATGTTCTTTTTTTAACGCATTCGAGAGACATTGTTGTATCATATATCCAATAAGGCCTTCGCTTTCTGCAACGCAGATTCCAAGAGGCATTGCCGGTGTTATATCCTTTGCCTCTTTGTTCTGAAGAAGTATAGCTCCTACTTGAGGGGCATTACCATGTGTGATAACAACGTCCCATCCCTCTTTTATCATCCGTACGATGGACTTAGAACTTTTTCTGGTGTTTGCAAATTGTTCATAAATAGTTCCATCTTGTCCCTTTTTAATCAGTGCATTGCCGCCAAGTGCAATAACTGCCCGTTTCTTCATGATAGCTTCCAGGAAACATGTTCTTGCTATAAAAATCAAATGGTAGAAGTAAATATATACGAAAATTCGATTGCTATGAATGAAAGGATGTTTAAAACCAGTAGAGAACAACTCGTAAATAGACTTATGAGAGAAGGCTATATAAAAAGCGATAATGTTAAAAAAGCATTTCTAGCGGTTCCTAGGGAAAATTTTGTACCAGAGCCCTTGAAAATGCAAGCATATGTAGATAGACCTCTTGAAATCGGTAACGGTCAAACAATTTCTGCACCACATATGGTTGCAATAATGTGCGAGGCATTAGACGTTTATGAAGGGCAAAAAATCTTGGAAATTGGAGCAGGATCTGGGTATCATGCAGCAATAGTTTCACAAATCGTTGGGAAAACAGGCCATGTATATACAATTGAAAGATTTGAGTATTTAGCAAAAAGAGCGCAAGAAAATCTAAAACACACAGGCATAACAAATGTTACTGTAGAAGTTGGAGATGGCTCAGAGGGTTTGAGAACATATGAACCCTATGATCGCATCTACGTAACCTGCGCAGCTCCAAGCGTACCACAACCATTGATAGATCAGCTGAAAGACCTCGGAAAACTTCTAATACCCGTTGGAAGTATGTACTGCGAGTTACAATTACTCGAAAAAAAAGGTGAAAAAATCCTCTCAGAAAATCTAGGAGGATGCGTTTTTGTTCCCTTAGTGGGTAAATACGGCCACTAGACTATAGTTTATATTTTATATCTCTTAAAAACTTCTTTCTCCAAGTAATATCTTCCTTGTTTTCTATTCCTTTAGGAACAAATCCATCGATCACTCCGAGAATTCCTCGCCCTCTTTCATTCCCTATTTTTGATTCTGCTAGAACAACTTTTGTTGGATTTGCTGTTGCGCAGTAGATTGAACAAACCTCTGGAACGTTTTTTATTGCGTTTAAGGCGTTTAGTGGAAAACAGTCTTTCATGAAAACTATAAAGGAATGCCCTGCACCAATGTTTTCTGCATTTTTTTCAGCAAGTTTCTTTAGTGTTTCATCGTTTCCTTCACTTCTTATTTTACAAGCCCCACTTGCTTCACAGAATGCAATGCCAAACTTACCATTAGGAACAGAATTTACCATTGTTTCATACAGATCTTCTATGGATTTGATGAAATGGGTTTGTCCTAAGATGAAATTTATATCATCAGATTTTTCTATTTCCACAATTTTTATTTCCACATCTTTCATGGTTTCTCCCCCGATTAAATATCAATATGTAATGAGAAAAGTATGATATATAATGTTTTGTTTTTCTGATTTTTAGTCTGAAACAATAGTTACAACAGATATATGTTAAAAAAGATGAAATTAGTGATGCAGTAATCTATCTCGTATCCTCTCTCTTAATCTGTATCTCATTCTACCAATATAGGATGTCTAGAATAACAGCCAAGCGATCATTTTGAATAATATTTACTCCATCGTACTCTGCGAGGAACTCGTTTTAAATTGAGCATATTTTTCTGACATTTATTTTTACAAAAATGAAGAACAGTACCATCTTTTTTAACAAACATCTTCCCAGTCCCCGGTTCAATATCATTTCCGCAAAACGAACAATTCCGTCTCTCTACCATGAAACACCTCTACCGTGGTCCACCAAGTCTTTTTGCTTCTCTTTGAGTTTCACTAAGCATCAAGATATCACCAAGCCGAACAGGACCTATCACATTTCTTGTAATAATTTTACCTTTGTCTCGTCCATCTAAAACCCGAATCTTCACCTGAGACGCTTCACCAGCCATCCCTGTTCTATCAATGATTTCCACTACCTCACAAGGAGTTCCTTCTATCATAATCCTAACCTTGTTTCTTTAAAGCAGCTATCTTTTTTACGATATTGTCAACTGCATCCTTGTCTTTTCCTGGAGTAATTATTGCTATTGCAGTCGTAGGAACACCAAGACCTGCTGCAACGCCTAACTCTTCTTTACTGGGAACATACGTATATGGTATTTTCTTTTCTTCGCAAAGTATCGGCATATGAGCAAGAATCTCCTCTGGCGAAACATCTTCTGCCATGACAACAATCTTGGCCTGGCCTCGCTCAACATGCTTTGTAGCCTCGTTTGCACCTTTTCCTATCTTTCCATTATCTCGAGCCTTTTCAACAAGTTCATAGGCTAAATCCTGCAGTTCTTTTGACACTTGAAATCGTACATACATTGCCATATTTTAGCCTCCTTTCAGAGCTTTCATCGATTCCATTCCTTAGGAAACGTAAAAGCTGGAATGCTAGGCCCATATAAAAACCTTTTTCAGGAAGGATAGAGGTCAGCCGTATGAAGTTAATAAAATTTCAGGTCCATGTTCTACAAGATTTTGTCCATTCTGATGAAGTGTTTGAGTAACACTGAGAAGGACCTCGTAATTTTCTGCACC
>JAUWYM010000185.1 GCA_030615845.1 Thermoplasmatota archaeon
TTACTACCTCTGCACCAGCATAAGAAGTATGCATACTAGCCATATTTAACCCAGCGACTCTACCCTGCTCAATTGCATTTGGCCATATAGCAAAAGATCCTTGTTTGCCTTCTATTTGCTCCCGTACTTCGGCAATATCACCTGCTGCATAGATGTCTTTTTTACTTGTTTGCATTGTTGGATCTACTATAACTCCTCCATTAATTTTTATACCAGTGCCTTGAACAATTCCAACGTTCGGTACAACACCAATTGATATCACTACCATATCACAACGCAACATGCTTTTTCTAAGAGTGACTCCGGTAACTGTTTTTTTGCCATCTACACTCTTTACTGCATCATTTAGAACAAGTCTTATATCATGTTGTTTTAGAATCTCTGCAACCTTTTCTGAGATGTCTGAATCAAGCATTCTTAAAAGGATATTAGGAAGCATTTCAACAATAGTGACTTTTATTCCCCTCTTTCTTAACATGGTAGCGGTTTCAACACCCATAAACCCACCACCTATTATCACTGCATGGTTAACGCCTTGATCTATTTGAGCTAATATTTTAAGAGCGGAATCTAGAGTCCCCATGACATGTACACCGTGTAGATCTATTCCTTTCATCTTTGGCGTGATTGGTTTAGCACCAGCAGCAATAAGCAGTTTATCAAACTTGACATGTTTTCCGTTTGAAAGTTTAACTTCTTTTTTCTGTGGAAATATTTTAAGAGCCTCAGTGTCCTTCATGAATGTTGCATTAAGATGCTGATAGAATTTTTTATCAAAACGGAGAATTGTATTTTTGTCTATTTCACCTGCAAGCAAATTAGGAAGTGAACATGGTGAGTAAGCAGGATACTTTTCACGTGAGATAATAGTTATGTCAGAAGTTTTATCAACTTCTCGTATAGCTTGAAGTGCGCTAACTCCTGCGCCGCCATTACCGATTATTACATAATGCAATAAAATCCCATCCTTAAAATATTCATTTTATGCCCCTTTGTATTCAGGAAGCTCAGATCCTCTTATAAGAAATACAATCGTGGAATTATATGGTGTAGGTATTCCTTTAAGTTCTCCATACTTCACTATCTTATCATTAAGGAATCCTATCTCTGTTGGACTCCCTCGTTCTATGTCCATATGCATCGAGGTCTTATGATGCCCTGCCTTATCTAAATAATTCATACAATGTTTTAAAAAACTTGACTCAAAATGGATCCCATTAGCCTCTGCAACTGTTATACCTTCACGCAATATCGCTTCCGCAAGCTGCCTTGTTTCCTTAAATTCCATCATTTGTTTCATAGTCCTTCGTGTTAAAGCACAGACAGGACTTAATGCTGTGTTAAGTATAGTTTTCTCCCATTCATGTTTCTTAATCTCTGGAGTGAAAGCAGTTTCCAGATCTGCCGCAGTGATAACCTCAGCCAACATTCTAGCCTTTTTTTCAGCTGTAGGATCTATCACGCCGATATAGTTTGGGGCGTTGAAAAATGACATCATCACCTTTCCATTGTCAACAAGATTTCCAGCATAATTCACCACAATACGCAAAGTGTTTTTCTTTCCAAAGATATCGGCAATGAAATCCTCAGTATCCAATCCATTCTGTAAGCTAATAAAAGTCGTATTTGGCTTTGATACTTTTTTCAACATAGGCAAAATCTTAGGTAGAATAGATGCTTTGACAGAAATAAAAACGACATCTATCTCTTTCCCACTCATTTCATCTATAGAGTAGCAGAGGTTATCTTCAGGAAAAGGAGCGTTTATCTTCTTGACTCCAGTAAGTGTAAGTCCGCTCCTTTTTATTTCAGCCAGATGATCTTTGAGGATGTCTACTAAAGTGACATTATGCCCTGCGTTTGCAAGGTGCGCTGCCATTATGCCGCCAATAGGCCCTGCACCAATAATTCCAAATCTATATTCATCCATGATTAACTCTCCTCAGTGGTATAACGTTCTCTAAGTATACGATGCAGTATCTTGCCTGTAGGAGTACGAGGCATCTCTTCGTCCTTAATGAATATAACCTTTTTAGGGACTTTAAATCTTGCCATCTTACCTCTACAGCAGTCTTTTATTGTTTCCTCGTCGATCTTTCCCTTAGGTACAACCACGGCAGTCACTCTCTCCCCCCATTTTTCATCTGGTAAGCCAATGATAGCAACATCAAATACATTTGGATGGCTACCTATGATTTCCTCGCCTTCACTAGGATAGAAATTCTCACCCCCCGTAATAATCATATTGTCTTTTCTATCAACAATATTAAAGAATCCATCTTCATCACGCTTTGCCATATCGCCAGCGCTAAACCACTCCCCTCTAAACGAGCTTGCAGTCTTCTCAGGCATCTTATGATACTTATCAAACATCATTGGTCCGCGGGAATAGAGCTCACCTACCTCACCTACGTCCACTTCTTTCCCATTCTCATCCAAAATCTTAACAAAATCTGTACCTAATGATTCAAACCCTATAGACCCAAGTTTAATGAGTTGATGTTCTGGCTTAAGTACTGTGACTATACCCGCCTCAGTTGAACCATAACCCTCATAGAGTTCGACGCCAGAAAAAAACTCCATAATCGCCTTTTTCATGCTCTTTCTTACTGGAGCAGAAGAACAGAGTAGTTTTCTTATCGAGCTTACATCATGCTTCTTTGCATCTTCCGATACATTCAAT
>JAUWYM010000136.1 GCA_030615845.1 Thermoplasmatota archaeon
TGAAAAACAGTAAATGATCGCGATTCAACTTGAAAAGAGATTATAAAAACATGTTTTTATTACATTAGCTCAAATGAAATATATAGAAGGAGACATACTAACACAAAATGGTTTTCAAAAAGGCTACGTAGGCATCACGAAAGATGGAATAATAGAACACGGGAATAGCTCCGCTCCTGAAAAACCAATAGCAAAAGGAATTATTGTTCCCACATTTATCAACGCTCATACCCACATCGGAGACTCATTTGTAAGAACAAAAAAGATGAAACTCCCAAGAAACGTTGAAAAACTTGTAGCACCACCCAATGGATTGAAATATACGCTTTTAGAAACAGCATCAGAAAAAGAAATAATTACGGGGATGAAACAATCCATTCAAGAAATGATAGAATCGGGCATTTCTTCTTTTTGTGATTTTAGAGAACATGGCATAAACGGAATTCGTCAGCTAAAAACTGCGTTGAAAAATAAAAAAATAACTTCTATAATTCTATCAAGACCTCATTATATGAATTATGATAAAAAAGAAGTTGACCTGCTGTTAGAAAATTCTGATGGCATTGGCCTTAGCAGTGTTTCTGATTGGGAATATTCAGAAATTGAAAAGATAGCAAAACATGCTAAACAAAAGAAAAAAAAATTTGTATTACATGCAAGTGAAGCCTTACGAGAAGATATTGACGCTATTCTTGATCTAAAACCTGATTTTCTCGTACATATGATCAAAGCTACAGAATCAGATCTCATCCGTGCAAAAGATGAAAACATACCTATTGCTCTCTGTCCTCGTTCCAACGCATTTTTTCATTTAGAAATTAATCTAAAACTCATGAAGAAAAGTGGGGTTGACCTGATGCTAGGTACAGATAACGCAATGATAAATACGCCCAATATATTAGAGGAACTACATTTTTTAAAGAAGACAACAAGAGTTTTTTCAACTAAGGAGCTTCTCAATATGATAACATATACTCCAAGGAAAGCTTTAAATTTAGATGATTGCATTCAGGGTCTCAACTGGTCGTGCGACGTTGTGGTTTTAGAAAGAGAAACATTAAAACCATTATATATTCCAAAATAAATGGAGGGATCATATGAAAGTAAAAGACGTCATGTCAAAGGAGTTAATCGTTGGCTATGTACCTGGAACAATTAGGGATGCTATGAGAATTCTTGCAAAACACAATGTTTCTGGAATGCCTGTTCTTAAAAAAAATACAAAAACTGTTATAGGCGTTGTAACAAGAAATGATATCTTTAAAAACCCTAATGAGGAACAACTCGCTCTTATAATGAGTACGGATACTATTATTATTAACAAAGACAAAGATTTACTTGATGCTGCAAAGATACTCTTCGAAAAAAGAATACATGGACTCCCAGTTATTGATAAAAGGAAAAATCTTGTCGGAATTATCAGCCCAACAGACATACTTAAAGCCCTGCCAAATGAACATGATGATGTTGTAGAACATTACTATACCTCCAATCTTGTCCCTGTCTATCAAGAAACTCCTATAACGATCATTATGGAAATTATCAACGTGACAAATGAAACCGCTCTTCCTGTTTTAAATGACGAACGAGAACTTGCCGGTATCGTAAGCGAAGGTGATTTGTTTAAACTTAGTCACATTCGGGAAAGTGTTTCTCAGACAGACATTGGAATGGGTGGAGATGAAGACGCGTGGACATGGGAAGGAATACGAGACATCATTCGACTGCATTATTCCACAACACAGGTCGACCTGCCTCCAGTTCCTGCAAAAGAAGTCATGATCACCGACGTTATAAAAGCATACAAAAATGATCCGATTTCAGAAGTAGCCAGAAAAATGTATAAAAACAGCATTAGTCACATACCTGTGGTGAATTCTGAAAACCGGTTAGAAGGAATGGTTACCGATATTGATCTTATGGCATGTACGTTTAAATCCTGTTAATGTATACTAGCAGTATGTCAGGAGAATTTTGCTGATGCCTCAAGATATTTATGATAAAGTAATGATGCTTGCCAAAAGGAGAGGATTTATCTATCCTTCGTTTGAAATCTATGGCGGCGTTGCAGGATTCTATGATTATGGACCGCTTGGATCGCAATTAAAAAACAATGTTGAAAATCTCTGGAGACGTTTTTATCTCTTGAAGGACAATTGCATAGAAGTAAACACGCCAACAATAACAATCTATGATGTCTTAAAATCTTCAGGTCATGTTGATGAATTCACTGATCTAACAGTCGAATGTAAGAAATGTAAACGATCATACAAAGTCGAAGACATAATAGATGACGATATCTCTGTTGAACAAGCAGTAAAAGAAGATAAGATAAAATGTCCTACTTGTGGTAAGAAACTATCAGATGCCCATCAAGTAAATCTCATGTTTTCAACGACGATTGGGATAGGTGAAGGAAGAAAAGCATTTCTTCGTCCTGAAACTGCACAGGGAATTTTTACAAATTTTCATCTACTGTATCGATATAGTCGAGAAAAACTTCCGTTTGGCGTCATTCAGGTTGGTAAAGGATATAGAAACGAGATATCTCCCCGACAAGGAACGCTACGACAGAGAGAATTTGCCATGGCTGAGGCAGAAATCTTTTTTGATCCAGACGATAAAACACATCCTAATTTTGACGGTATAAAAGAGAGAGAGCTGTATTTATTTGACAACGAAAAAGAATTCAAACTAACAGTACAAGAAGCAGTTGATAAAAAAATCATCAACAACCAGGCACTTGCTTATTATATGTATCTCACTCAGGACTTTCTGCTTTCTGCTGGTGTTGATCCGAAAAAATTTCGGTTTAGAAAACATGCACCTGATGAACTTGCACATTATGCAACTGAATGCTGGGATGCAGAACTGTATAGTGAACGATTTGGCTGGGTGGAATGTGTCGGTATTGCAGACCGATCTGCCTATGATCTAAGTGCACACATTGATTCTTCTGGTATAGATATGCATGCACTTCGAAAATTTGATGAACCGAAAACGATAAACAGAAGAAAGATCGTACTGAAAATGAATGTGATGGGGCCACTTTTTAAGGACAAAGCAGGTAAGATTAAGGAACTCCTTGAGAAGATAGACATAAAAGATGCAAAGAATATTTCCGTTACGTTGGATGGAAAAACAATAGACGTACCTGAGAATTGTTATGAAATAGTTGAAACAAAAGAAAAGGTAACTGGTGAAAAATTCATACCGCATGTAATTGAGCCTTCGTATGGTATTGACAGAGTAGTATACTTCCTTCTTGAACATAACTATGCTGAAATAAAGAAAAAGGGAGAGGAATACAGAATTCTAAAACTGACTCCTCAAATGGCTCCTATTAAGGTAGGAGTATTTCCTCTGATTGGGGATAAAAAACTTGTCGATATTGCCAAAGATATTGATAAGAATCTAAGAAATGCAGGAGTTGAAACCTATTATGATGATGGTGGAACTATTGGAAGAAGATATGCAAGAATGGATGAAATCGGAACGCCTTTTTGTATCACTGTTGATCATGATATATTAAAAGATAATACAGTGACTGTACGAGACCGGGATACAACAAAACAACAAAGAAAAAAGACAGAAGAACTTGTAGAATTTTTAAAAAATAAGCTTTCTTATTGAAATTTCTAAAAAATAAAAAAAGGGTGCTGTTGGGTTTTTAAACTAAACGATCGTAAAGATACATATTTGTGTTCCGTCTGCGGTTGCTTCTGCAAACGATCCTTC
>JAUWYM010000164.1 GCA_030615845.1 Thermoplasmatota archaeon
TTTGACGTTTTCAGGTTCGTTTTTCCTCATGTATCCTGTGTCTACATGAACTGCTATTAATCGATTGCCGATTGCTTTGTTAACCAAAGCTGTACAAACAGTACTATCCACTCCACCTGAGAAAGCGATCAATGCTCTGTCCTTGATCTCCTCTTGAAGTGTAGGAACTGTTTTTGTTATAAATTTTTCAGCGTCAAACATTATGTATGCCTCTTATTTTGAAAGTGCCTTTTTCAGCATTTTCTTCCGATAATCTTCAAGTTTTTTCATTAATTTTTTATCACCTATGGCCAGTATTTCAATGGCGAGTAACGCAGCATTATCACCACGGTCAAGCCCCACTGCTCCTACTGGGATTCCAGGCGGCATTTGAATAATTGAAAGAATGGCATCTAGATTTACTTTTCCACCTACAGGAACACCAATAACTGGTTTAATTGTATGCGCTGCAATACTTCCAGGGAGTGCTGCAGCAAGACCAGCAATACCTATAAAAACATCTGCATCGCTTTTTTCAACAATATCTTTTAAAACGTCAGGCGTCCTATGAGCTGATGCAACGGTTATGTCATATTCAACGTCAAATTCTTCTAGTATCTTCTTTGCTTTTTCAGCTACCGGCATATCTGATTTAGAACCCATTATTATCTGAATTTTCATGGTAACAAAATCAGGAAATGCTCTCTCTATATAAATAGTTTCAACCCTAAATCTTTGGCAGCGTAAATTAATTATATCAAATCTTTATGTTGAACTCTCAGAAACTAGGAATACAAATGAAGCTTATAATCTGTGAAAAAAACATTGCTGCAAATAGAATAGCATACATTCTCTCCAATGGAAAATCAAAATATATGCGACTGGGAAAAACACCTGTTTATGAGTTTACAAAAGAAGGGGAAACATGGAGAATTGTAGGACTGCGGGGCCACATCATAAATCTTGATTACTCTGCCGAGTTTAATCAATGGACAAGACTGCCTCCACGTGATCTTATTGAAATCGAGCCATGTAAAAAAGTCAGTGAAAAAGATATAGCAGCAACGTTAAAATCATTGGTCGATAAAAACCCTTATCTCATTGTTGCGACAGATTTTGATCGTGAAGGAGAACTTATTGGTGTTGAAGTTATAAATCTTATTAAAGAATACAACAAGAATATTACACAAATTAAAAGAGCGAAATTCAGCGCAATAACAGGATATGAGATTACAAAGGCTTTTGAGAATCTTACAGACGTTGATTACAATCTTTCAAATGCTGGAGAAGCACGACAAGTCATCGATCTTGTCTGGGGTGTTGTTTTAACACGTTTTATCTCGCTTACTTCCAATCGCCTGGGAAAAGATTTTCTCTCAATAGGGCGGGTTCAATCACCAACCCTAGCAATTCTTGTCGAGCGAGAAAAAGAAATTCAAAATTTTAACCCAAAAACGTTTTGGAAGATTATCGCCAAATTAAAAAAAGACACAACATTTGATGCAGTACACATTGAAGGGCAAATCTGGGATGAACAACAAGCACAGGAAATCTACAATAAAGTCAAAGACAGTAAACAAGCAACAGTCATAGACGTGAAAAAAACTGTAGAACAAGAAAGATCGCCCGCCCCCTTCAGCACGACCACGTTTCTTCAAGCATCATCCTATCTTGGTCTTTCAGCAGCAAAAGCAATGACTGTTGCTGAAGAACTCTATATTGCTGGTTTAACTTCATATCCAAGAACAGACAACACCGTCTATCCATCTTCTCTTAACATTAAAGGAATTTTAGAAAAACTTACACATTCGTCTTTTTCAAAAGAAGCACAAGAAGTAATAACGAACGGAAGAACGCACCCGACACGAGGAAAAAAACAAACAACAGATCACCCGCCAATCCATCCTGTTGGAGTCCCGGTCGGTAAAAAACTCACTTCTGAGCAGGAGAAAGTGTATGAACTTATCTGCCGAAGATTTCTTGCAACCCTTGCAAAAGATGCAGTATCAGAAACAGTTGACGCATCCATTAATATTTCAGGAGAAGAGTTTAAAACAAGCGGATACCGACTTATTGAACCTAACTGGAAAAAAATCTACACATATATTAAAGAAAAACGAAAACCTCTCCCCGAACTCAACAAGGGAGAAGTACTTCCTGTATCTAAAATTACTTTAAAAGAAGATAAAACGAAACCTCCGAAGAGATACACACAGGGTTCTTTGATTGCTAAAATGGAACAACTCGCGCTTGGTACAAAATCAACGCGTCATGAAATCATTAACAAATTGTACAATAGAAAATATATCTCCGGTTCCTCTCTAATTCCAACCTCAATTGCCATTGCAGTCATTGATGCGCTTGCAGAATGTGATGTTGTTAAACCCAAGATGACATCGGTTTTAGAAGAGGACATGAGTGCGATTGCAGAAGGAAAGAAAACACTTGAAGCGACAGTGAAAGAATCAAGAGAAATGCTTACAGACGTGATGAAAACACTGGAGAAAGACAAAGAAAAAATAAAGGCAAGTATCACTAGTGCACATATGAAGGAGAACCGCATTGGAAAATGCCCCAAGTGTGGGAAGGATATGATTATACGTTCGTCAAGAAAAGGAGAACGTTTTGTCGGCTGTACAAATTTTCCTAATTGTAGAAATGCATACCCGTTACCTCAAAAAGGCATGATCACAAAGACCGATAAAACATGTGAAGCATGTAACGCACCAATTATCCAAGTGAAAATGAAAGGTAAAAAGAAAACAGAGATGTGTTTAAATCCTAGATGTCCAAAAGTTGCAGATGGGCCTTCAGATTTGATTGGGAAATGCCCCAAATGTGGAAGTGATATGATCATTCGAACATCTCGAAACGGAGATACGTTTGTTGGTTGTACAAATTTTCCGAGATGTAAAAATACGTATTCTTTACCAAAAACAGGTGATGTTGTCACAACAAACAAGGTATGTGATGAATGTAAGACGCCTCTTATTCAGATAAAACGTGGAGGGGAAGACAGTACAACGGTGTGTCTAAATTCTGAATGTCCGAGTAAAAAAAATAAAAAATAATT
>JAUWYM010000157.1 GCA_030615845.1 Thermoplasmatota archaeon
CAAGGAATTGAAGAAGATAAAATCCGTAATTCTATTGATAGATTGCAGAGAAGCGGTTTGATATATTCACCAATAAGGAATGGGTATAAGATAACTGAATACTGATAGGCACCCCCCTAAACTACTCTATGATGAAAATGAATAAACATATCTTGATAGATTGAAGGGAGGAAAAGGATTATGCCAAAAAAAAGTATGTGGGAAGGGGTTATTGCGGATAGGTGGCTGGGAACTGGAAACACATCTTCTGGAAGGTCATCTTGTCCTAAAGCTGTAAAAGAAACAGTATGGAGAAGTCATAACGGAAACAGAATGAATGGGAAATGTTATGTCTGTAAAGTACCAATATCATTTACTAATTTCGAAGTAGGGCATAATAAACCACATTCCAAAGGCGGAAAATGGAATGTTGATAATTGTAGACCTATCTGTAGGGTGTGTAATCGTTCTATGGGGACTATGACTATAGAAACTTTTAAGAAAAAATATTTTACCAAGAAAAAAACTACTACTAAAAAGAAACCTACTAAGAAGAAAACAACTACGAAGAAGACAACACGAAAGAAGCCAACCAAGAAAAAGACAACAAAAAAGAAATCTACAACTCGAAAGAAGAAGACAACCAAGAGAAAAACCAAACGGAAGAAAAAATAGACATCTGATAGATTGAGGGAGAAAATATGGGTTGGTTCAAAGATTGGAAAGAGAAACGAAAGTTAAATAAATACATGAAAAGGACACCAGAAGAAGAGTATGCTATCTACAAAAGAAGATTATTATCTGGTGAAACTGAAACCTCAGCACGTGGGGGATTAAAACATATTAAGAAGAAATGATTTTTAACATCTATATTGATAAGTTTTCCGAAGGATTTATGTATCTTTCTTCTGTTACGCTGAAAAGGGAAGTATACATAAATCGAGAATACTCGAACTATGTTTTCGAAAGAATACATAGAAAGATTTATGTATCTTCCTTATCATCGAAGGCAACAACTCCCATCTGGAGAAGTAACGTTATGAAATATGAAACCATCGATGTTTCAAAAAAAGAGGACACCGTTACTGTATCGTTAAACAGACCGGAAGTACATAACGCAATGAATGAAACTTTGATGCAAGAGCTGACAGAGTGCTTCAAAAAATTATCAAACAACGATACCGTACGTACGATTGTTCTCACAGGAAACGGTAAATCTTTTTGCGCAGGAGCAGACCTCAACTGGATGAAAAGCATGGCCAACTACTCAAAAGAAGAAAACATAAAAGACAGCAAACTTCTCCTTGATCTTTATGAAACAATTTACTTATGTCCAAAACCAGTGATTGGAAGAATCAACGGTCATGCTTTTGGAGGAGGACTAGGACTTATTGCAGTCTGTGATGTCACTATAGCAGTTCCAGGTTTAAAATTTGCCTTCAGCGAAGCAAACCTAGGGATTATTCCCTCTGTTATCTCAACATTTGTTGCATCAAGAATGACTCCATCAGATATGAGACGTTTTTTTATCACGGCAGAACGATTTGATTCAGATGTTGCCCATGAGATTGGTTTAATTGATTATGTTGTATCTTTTGAAGAGTTTGATTCAAAAGTCGAGTACTTTGTCGAACAAGTACGATCCTCAGGACCCCTTGCGATAAAAGAAGTGAAAAACCTGATAAAAAACTATCGAGAAATGGATGAAGAAGCATACAAAAAATTTACTGTTGAAAAAATATCTGAACTACGTATCTCAGAGGAAGGTCAGGATGGGATAAACGCTTTTCTTGAAAAACGGAAACCAAAATGGAGAGAATAAACTGTGTTTAAAAAAGTACTTGTTGCCAATCGAGGCGAGATTGCTGTTCGAATCATCAAAGCCTGCCAAGAGCTGGGGATAAAAACTGTTGCGATCTATTCAGATGTGGATAAATCTGCACCGCATGTTCAAATCGCTGACGAGTCAATAAACCTTGGAGATCCAACGCCTTCTGAAAGTTACCTCAACATACCAAAAATCATTGAGAATGCACAGAAAATTGGTGCTGAAGCGATTCATCCTGGATATGGGTTTCTTGCAGAAAACCCTGATTTTGCAAAAGCCTGTCACGATTCAGGAATCAAATTCATAGGGCCAAAACCTGAAGTAATTACACTTATGGGAGATAAAATCGAGGCAAAAAAGACGATGGAACAGGCAGATGTCTCGGTGATCCCAGGGTATCATGGGTTAAAACAGGATATGGCAACCCTTGTAAAAGAAGGTAAAAAGATAGGTTTCCCTCTTTTAGTCAAGGCGACTGCTGGTGGCGGCGGAAAAGGAATGAGGATTGTAAACTCTGAAGATGATCTTGAACAATCCATAGAAAGTGCAAAAAGAGAATCAAAATCTGCATTTGGAAACGATTCAGTCTTCCTTGAGAAATATTTAGATAAACCAAGACACATAGAATTCCAAGTTCTTGCTGATGAGCATGGTAATATTATCCATCTCTTTGAACGAGAATGTTCAATACAAAGAAGACATCAAAAAATAATTGAAGAAACTCCTTCACCATTAATGACAAAAAAACTACGGGAGATGATGGGAAATGCAGCTGTTGCTGCTGCAAAGGCAGTGGGGTATACAAATGCAGGTACCATTGAATTTATGGTGGATGGTAATCTCAATTTCTACTTTATGGAGATGAATACAAGGTTGCAGGTAGAACATCCAATTACAGAGGCAACAACAGGTATTGATCTAGCGAAATGGCAGCTGAAAATAGCAAGTGGCAAAAAGCTTACCCTTACACAGAAAGATGTTACTCAACGTGGTCATGCCTTAGAATGCAGAATCTACGCCGAGGATCCATCAAATGGTTTTCTTCCTAGCATTGGAAAACTAAAAAAGATTGAGCTTCCAACTGGCCCTAACATAAGGAATGATACTGGTGTGGAGACGAACTTGGAGGTGACTCCATATTATGATCCTATGCTTGCAAAACTCATTGTAAGTGCAGAAAACCGAGATGAAAGCATTAATAAAATGATATGGGCGCTTTCTCGCTATGTCGTCTTAGGTGTAACGACTAATATTTCATTTCTGAAAAAAGTTCTAGAACATAATGAATTCAGAAAAGGAAATATCACTACTCACTTTATTGATAATCACTTTAAAGATTGGATTATATCTAAAGAAAAAATTCCTGTCGATGCACTTATTGCCCTTGCAGTCTATGATTCTATGCATAGTCAAAGACAAGAAGTAGTACGATATAAGGAGACAGATCCACATTCACC
>JAUWYM010000043.1 GCA_030615845.1 Thermoplasmatota archaeon
AACCCGTGGTCTGATAGAATTAATATTTTTTTATTTGGGAATTCATCCATTATTTTACATATGTGTTTCAAAACTATTTTTATATTTTCCTCATATGCTTTTATTATTCCCTTTTTTCCAACCTTGAAATAGTACCTGCCCATTTCATCTGGGGGCTCTCTTCTTAAAAATCTGTCTAGTTTCCAGGTGAACTCTCTGCTTGTTAAAATGGTTATGATTTTACCTGCAAGGCCCCTCTTACCCCATATTTTAGGGACCATAGCATCTGTTGTTAGTTGCCTAGGTAGGTTTTTCTTTTGTCTAATATAGTATGTTTTGAGTTTGGGCATTTTATTCTTTGCTTGTTTAATAAAAAAGTCAGGAGTATCATGTTTTTTGTCTCCACCTAGACTTATAAACTGAAAATGAGGTTGCTCATATCGAATAAGAAATCTTTTATCAGGGTGTTTGTGCATGTGTTTTATTGCTATGTTAGTGAATTTTACTGGGTCTATTATTCCAGTATTATGGTCATAGGCTTCTTTCCAGGCATTAATTACCATGTAGAATTTGCTAGGATCAATTACTAAGGGTAGAATAATAAAACTGTTTATGCAGATTATGGTTTGCATGTCTTTATCTTCTCGGTTTTTAAATAAGAGGTTGAACCATCCGATAGTGTCAACAGCACATGTTATAGCTTTTCTTAATCCCGAAACCCCTAGTATGCTCCTGTAATATTTTTTGAATTTATCATACCTGCAACCGTCTATCATTATGAGTATATCCCATTTGCATTTAATTGGGTCTACTAATCTTCTACCTATTATGTATTTACCTATTTTCTCTGTCGTTTTCAATAACCTTCTTGTCAATAATAAACACTAGCACTATTGATAATATATCGACTAATTAACTTTTGTTTATTAGTCAAAAAATCTTGACTCGTTAATCAGACCCTTTCATAACACTTGTTTCTTTAAAAAACCAATCCTTGGGTTTTGTTGGTGAGGATAAAAAGGTGTTCAAAATAAAGCCAATCCTTCTGCAAACATCTTTGCTAGTATAACAAAAGTTGAAACAACAATGAGTATAGCAATAAATTGTTTTGCTCCATCATTCATTTTTATCATATTGAGCTTTAAAATATACTTTGTTTTAAAGGTTATGGTCTACCAATGTATCTAGAACTTAATCAAATAAAAACATACATCTTTTTAAACAAAGAGATGTTACAGCGTTGAATTTTCTGGGGAGGAACTTCAAATTGAACAAAAGAGAGAAAATAATGAGTATTATTGGAGGCATTGGATTTCTCAGTCTTGGATTATGGATTGAAAGCACAAGCTCTTGGGAAGTGGGATATCCCCTAGTATTTGGATTCGTATTTTTCATTGCTGTCGTTGCAACAATGCTGTCAACTCGATGGAAACTACAAAGTTGGAAAGTAGAGAAATAAGCAAATTGATAAAAAAGTTGTACCATAAACAATAAAACGTTTTGACTCTATATTTCTGTGTGGTGGGGAGAACTCATTCTTTCCGGTAGTTTACTTTTTCATTCTTCCTCCTCCAAAAATTCTTTTCCCCACCTCCCCCTAAACCATCACTTCCTTAGAGACAAAAAACATAGCACATATCTTTTTAAAGAAAAATCCGTTATGAAACTGTGAGGAGTTGGGAATAAAAAAACAACTGGTGGTCTGAGGAGAGAGCATGTCATGGTTTATGATTGATCTATTTGCAGGGTTATTCTCTTTTTTAACATTTATATTTCTATTGTTCTACATTTATCCTGCTATGAAAAAAGAATGGAAAGAAAAAGGTAGAGACTGGCGATATTACTATACAGTATGTGGGGATGACAACAGACGATCATATAGGCAGTCGTTTTACTCATTGTTGACTGCAGGTATGAAAAAATAAGATTTTACAGATATGTTTTAATTGCAGACCGGAGTTTTTTTAGTAAAAAGAGTTATAAATACCATATCCCTTTCGGTCTTTCTACCAAGAGTAACTCTGGGTGAAAGAATGACACGAAAGCCAGGTAGTATGTATCGATACGTCAGAGGTCAAGCTACTACAAGAAAAGAATACATGGGTGGAATACCTGCCTCACGTATTGCACAATTTGACATGGGAAACAGAACAGGAAAATTTCCTATACAAATATCACTTATTGCAAATGAAAAATGTCAACTGCGACATAACTCACTTGAGGCAGCTCGTATCTCTGCAAACAGAGCACTAGAAAAAGCCGCTGGAACGACTAACTACCGGCTCGTCATACGTGTGTTTCCCCATATTGTCCTTCGTGAAAACAAACAAGCAACAGGAGCAGGAGCGGATAGAATTTCTCAAGGAATGAGATCATCATATGGAAAGAATGTGAGTACTGCTGCACGAGTAAATGCCAAACAAATAGTTATGACTGTTGATACACAAAAACAATTCTTCAGACAGGCAAAAGCAGCACTACGAAAAGCAGGAATGAAACTATCAACACCCTGCAGCATAAATATAGAGAAAGGTGCTGGGCTAGTACAATAGAGTTTCATATATATTTTATTAACCAGGGAAATATTATAAGAAGCAGAACGAGCAATGAAAGTATTAGAGAAATGTTTTTCACAATTTTTTCTCGCTGTGTATCTGAAATGCCTTTTTTCAATCGTTTTACAAGAGTGTGTAAAGCATCGTTAAAGAGGAACCCACCATCAAGTGGGACCATAGGGAGAACATTAAATAATGCAACAGCAAGATTAAGCCAGAAAATCCAGTACACTGCGTTGACAATGATCCAAAAAACATTTGCCGGGATAACACTGAGAGGTCCTGTTATTATATACGAATCGGTAAAAGGAGAGACAATTGGGTTATAGCCCTGCAGATAGCCCCACAATGGTAAGACATAGAAGAGCAGGAAACCATCGGGAAAGCCAATAAACGGATTCTTTAAAACCGACAAGAATCCGTTATGTGCATCTGAAGTGCTCACGCCTAGATACCCTTGACCAATGTGCGATTGATTTTTGGTATAATTGGATTTATCTGCAAATGTCACTTCTTTTGTAAATGTTTTTTCTCCTTTTACATATGATATCCTTGTTAGTTGATTAGATCGTGTTTTCTCCATGACTTCAAAAAATTCATCAACATTTGTCACTTTGGTATCATTAATATCTGTAATTATCATACCTGGCGAAAGGCCAATTTCTTCTGCGGGAGTGCCATTTCCTACATAAAAAATGCTAACTCCATCTGCTGCAGGTTGCACTGCAGACATAAAAACAAAAGAGAAAAGTAGGATGCTAAGTAAAACGACTACGAAATTTGATGTTGGTCCTGCAGCATATACTCTCATTCTCGACTTTGTTTTCGATTTTTTTAACGCGTCTTCATCAGGTTCACAAAACGCTCCAATAGGTACGATAAGATAGAGAATTCCCAGTGATTTGACTTTAAGTTTACTTGCAATTGTGAGAATGCCATGGGAAAATTCATGGACCACCATAGCAACAATTAATGCGAGAACGATATAGCCAATATATTCAAGAGGAAGTATTGGGTTAATTCCTGGAAGAACTAATGCAATCTCAGGGCCAGGTAACGCCTCTTTCTGTTCAGGAGTGAATCCAAAAACAAACCAGGCTTGCCAGATAAGCATTGCCGTCATTAAAAACATCATGACAAAACAAAGAACTATCCCTGAACTCCCAAATGCTTTCCAGAATCTTTGTTTCTTTGCGACTTTTTTAAGAAATTTTTTTCCTTTGTTGGTTCGCCACATAAGAGCAGGACCCCAAAAGGAAATATTGTATTTTTTGAGAAAGCCCAATTTATGTAGAATAACAGCAAAAAAGGCATATATCGCTACGATAGCAAAAAAAATCAATAGACCTTCAATAAGTGACATATTCATCTGAAGGAAATATGTAACTGTTTATTAAAGGTAACCAAAATTTGTCTTCTTTTCAAAACAATGCAGTTCTACTCAGTACTTTCTAGTAGTTTCGCGGTCTGTTCTTCAATGTCTTTTTCATGCCTTTCTAAAACATACATGTCTTTGATGTAGTGATAGGTGACTGCTCCAATAAATGCTATTAGGATTCCTACGGAGACGTACCCGATGAAATGAGGTGTGAGAAACGGCTCAATAGAGAAATCATTGATGATGGAATAATATAATGATTCAAAGATTGCTGATGCGATAAATCCAAATGAAAACAGGGAGAAGGGAACAATCCAGTATGACCAGTTCACCTTTTTTTCTCGGACGTACATATCTGTTACTCTTCCAAATGATGCGAGAAGTCCTGCTCCTACGATTCCCCATGTTATGTGGTTGAGAAATTCTAGGATAGGAATCACCCAAAGTAACTCTGTGTTAAAATCGGTGTTGTTGTAGGCGTAGAAAAGACTGACTGCTATGATAACAAGGGATACGATGTAGGTATAAAACGAAAGCTTTCCAGTAAGCAGACCCGATTTCATCTCATTCCAAATTATAGATATGTTTTTCTCCCAGTTGAATACTCGTACGAGTAGATACACGCCAAGAGTAAAAAGTATTGCACCGAATCCACTGGCAGCCATATTTAATATGGCAAATATCGCCCAAACAAGAAGTATAAGTGCGATGGGAAGCAAAAATTGTTTTTTGACTTTGTCATCATCAAGTAGTTTTATAACCCGATAGTAAGCATCTTCAAGTTGTTTACTTTGTTTTACATTTACTCGTTGTATAGAGCTTATTTTTATCCTGGACTGTATCACAGGGAGTATGTATTCATCTTCTGCACCATCGGTAAGTAAAATAGCTTCTGTTGCATTTGTCTCTTTCATTACAATTTCTAACTGCTCAGCTAGTATCTGATCTGATTTTATACCAACATGAATATCTCCGCAGAGTGTTGCTACTTCGACGTCTTGTCCTTCTTTTTTTAATTTATCATAGGTTGCGATGGCAAGAAAAATAGCGTTAAGATCTGAATCTTCGGGATCCGCACGACCAAGTTTATTTGCGGCATCTAAATTATTTTCAACACCGACGATAGGGCTTTTTACCTTTGCTTTTCTCCCAAAATCATCATCACGATCAATGTTTAATATCAAGGTTTTTGCCATTACGTTTCAAAAATGAAAACGAGTATTATATATAAAGCTTTATTAGTATTAAATTTTGAATAGGATTACACCATAAACAGTATTTTTCTTACTTCACCAAAATCAAATATACTAAAAATATATTCCACCAGTTGTATGCCAGTCGTAACATTTGATTATAACGATTTCATCCATATTCTAGGACATCAAATTTCAAAGGAAGAACTTATGGAGAAACTACCGATGATTGGTGGAGATTTTGATAGGATTGAAGGAGATGAGATTAGTATCGAGTTTTTTCCAAACCGGCCTGATTTGGCGTCTGTTGAAGGCATTGCACGAGCATCTCGAGCTTTCTTTGGATTTGAAACTGGGTTAAAAAAATACGATGTGTTAAAATCAGATATCTTATTAAAAGTAGATCCCTCTGTTAAAAAGGTACGTCCTTTTGTGACGACTGCTCTTATAAAAAATGTTACGATGACTGATGAGCTTATTGCATCACTTATGGATATGCAGGAAAAACTTCATTTCGGACTTGGAAGAAATAGAAAAAAGGTTGCAATTGGTGTCCATAATTTCGAGCCGATAACCCCTCCTTTTTCTTATAAGGCTGTTGATCCAGATTCTGTGCAATTTATTCCCCTTGCAAAGGACGACTCTATGACGCTTCGTGAAATTCTTGAAAAACATGAAAAAGGTGTTGATTATGCCTATATCCTTGAAGGATTTGACACGTATCCACTTATTGTCGATGCCAACAACAATGTGCTTTCCTTTCCTCCGATTATCAACGGAAACCTCACGGAGGTAACGCCGTATACCAAAGAGATTTTTATTGATGTTACGGGTACCGATAGAAAAGCAATAAACTATGCATTAAATATAGTATCAACTGCTCTTGCTGAGAGAGGTTGTCAGATTTATAATACCACTGTTTACGATGAAAACAAAACCTATCTTTCTCCAGATCTAAATCCTGCTAAAAGGGATTTATCAGTTGGTTATGTCAATAAGATTTTAGGGGCCATATTAAAAGATACAGAGATTATAAGATGTCTCGGGAAAATGGGATATAATTCTTCTGTAATTGGTAGTGGTAAACTTGCTGTTGAGATACCAGCTTGGAGGTCAGATATTTTACATGAGATTGACCTTGTCGAAGATGTCGCAATTGGATATGGCTTCGATGTCTTTGAAACAGATTTTCCTCAGTCATTAACATTTGGAAAAACCCTGCCGCATCATGATTTACTGGAGAGTTTACGAAGCATAATGATTGGACTTGGATTCAACGAGGTCACCACCTTTACTATTTCTAACGAAAACGATGAATTTACAAACATGGGACTTGAAGTTGGGACTATGGTTGAAATAGAAAACCCAATAGGTGAAGAATATGCAGGTCTGCGCACTGGTCTTCTACCGTCACTATTAAAGATACTTAGAGAGAATAGGCATCATCCATTGCCTCAACAGATTTTTGAAGTGGGAATCGTGATTAATGAACACGCGAAGAACCAC
>JAUWYM010000183.1 GCA_030615845.1 Thermoplasmatota archaeon
GGTCGTTGATTTTGTTGAAATGAATCTGAACGATGCAATAGTGATTGCTGGTTTTCCTTCGATAGGTTTGGTTAGTACTATTGTCTCTAATTATTTGATTGATGCTTTAGGTTTGGAACAGATTGGTGCTTTGAATTCAGCGCAGTTCCCTACGCTTTCTGTTGTTCATACGGGAGAGCCATTGTCTCCTGTTCGTATCTATGCAGGTACACTGGAGAATGGGAGGAAGATTGTTGTTTTTGTCTCTGAATTTAAACCGAAATCTAATTTGATAAATTCTTTATCAAATACAGTTATTAAATGGGTGCGTGAGAGGGGATGTAATCTTTTGATTTCTCCTGAAGGTATGGTCGTTGAAGGTAAAGACGATAGATCTTCTGAAAAAGATAGCATTGGTGAATCATTTGCAATAGGGTCAACAGAGAATGCTAGAGCCATGCTCAAAGAGAAGAACATTCCTCAGTTTAAAAATGGGATAATCGCGGGTGTTTCAGGGGTTTTACTTAATATAGGGAAACAGGTAGGTTTTGATGTGATTGCTATACTTGCTGAGGCGCATCCGAACATTCCTGATGCAGGCGCTGCGGCATCTTCTCTGACTGTTATCGCTACATTATTGGGTGTTGAAATTAATGTTGGACCGCTATATGATGAGGCCGAACGTATTGAGAAACAACTTCAGAAATTCCATAAACAAGCCAAACCAATGACATCTGACCAAGCTCCGCTACCAGGTATGTATGGGTAGAATTATAGTTTTATTATAATCTGCTTCTGTTTCGTATTTTTTTGTTGCTACTTTTGCCTTTGTAAATTTATTGTTTTATATGAGATATAGAGTTATCGAGGTATTGTTTTTAAATCGATAGTTGTTATAGGATTTTGAGGCGATGGAGATATGACTTGTCCGCTGTTTGTTGATGATACTAGAAAATGTACTTCTGAGGTAAAATCAGTCCCTGTTGCTACCTATGATTTTTGTATGTCTGAAATGTATAAAGACTGTCCATTTTTCAGAGTTCTTAATAAGATAGGTCATACTTGTGAGAATATTAAGGATTGTTCCTTGTATGCACATTTTAAGATGGGGGGATTTGAAAAATTTGTGGAAATAACAAAGCAATATTGTCTCTCAGAAAATAACGTTAATTGCAAGATATATGTCTTGAAGAAATCAGGGGAAACTGTACCAAGTGATTTGCATCCTGATGGTGGATGGCTATAGAAATATGGTAAAAATAGGACTGAATATATCTTGAGAGTTGGAAAATGGTTTGTAAAGAAACAGCTGTTTGATAATATAAAATATAGGTGAATGCATGAAAGATAAAATCAAAAGAGAGGTTCTTGAATGGTTTGAGAACAACGAATGTACTGACGATGAATCTATAGGATATTTTGTTGACATGATAATGGATAAAACAACTGAAGGCATATTTGAAGAAATTAAGAAACAGCTAAAAGATGAATTTTTAAGTGGTAATTTAAAACATGATTTTATCATCTCCTCTGATTATTATTTAGAGCTTAAGTTAAAAGAAGTTAAACAGAATTTCTCAAAAAGCAATGATTTCCTTCGCTCTAATGACGATGAATAGAAACATATAATGATTTTTTAGAGGATGTTAATACTTTTCTATCTCATTATTTTATTATATATCTTTTTAAATGAGTAGCTGTTAATGGCATCGGAATTCGGGGAGGAATTATCATGAATGCCTTGGAGAAAGTCATGAGTATTATCGGAGGAATTGCATTTCTGGGTCTTGGATTATGGTTTGAAAGTGCTTTTTCTGAAGGAAATACTGCATTTGTATTGTTTTGCATAATATTTATTGTTGCTATTGTTGCAACTATACTTTCATATACATGGAGACCTTATAAGCGAAAAGTACAGGAATAAAGCATATAAAAAAACATTTTTGGATAAATGCAGATTAACAATTGAAAATAAAGAATGTAAAAAAAGGAAACAATAGGGTGATAACATAGACAATAATGAATATCATAAACAAGAGGATTCAATAGAAGAAATTATGCATGATCTTCAAATAATAGGCGATGCTGCAATTGAAGATGATAGAAATAAAATTCTTATTGCAAAAACACTATTTGCATTACCTGATGAAATAAAAGACAAGGTTTTATCTGAAGTATTGTTTGTTCTTTTGGAGTCATATGGTATAGCAGGTTGTTTATCTATTCCGTTTCCGAAAGGTTGCATAGAGATAGAACAACCTTTTATATTGTTAAATTTTGTTTTAATAGAGAGAGAATCAGAATCTTGTAAAATGGATTTTATTGCTCATGAGATAGCGCATTTTGTTTTAGGACATCATAAATCGATGGTATATAATCCATTGGATGAAAGAAAAGCAGATGATCTAGTTGAAAAATGGGGTTTTAATCGGGTATATAATGATTATGAGCAATTTGAAAAGACTGTCAAAGACAAATCAGAAAAAACAAAAATAAACCCTTGGCATATTTTTCTTTTATTTTAGGAATGTCATCCATTAACATCGTTATATGCGATTTTTTGTTTGTTCGTAAAATACCCTGTTATCTTTGGTTTGGAAAAAACAAATATTTTTTCAACTTGCGCGTATATGATTGTTTATATCAGTATAATCAATTCAGTAGGTATTTTAAGGTAAAACCATAAGTATCTTTGGTATTTTCAGCGAATGAGTTTATACATGATAAGGGAACCCTTATTTTC
>JAUWYM010000113.1 GCA_030615845.1 Thermoplasmatota archaeon
ATCAGAGCTTTCATTTCCTTCTTTTTTTGTTGTCATACTTATCGTCTCATTGGTTTCTCAATCTTTCCTCTTACAAGTTCTTGAAGTGATACATCATTTACTTTTATTACTTTGAATCGAACACCGGGGATATCTCCGTAACTTCTTCCCATTCTCCCACCGATTCCTTCGACTAATACTTCATCGTGTTCATCAATAAAACCAATTGCATTATCTCCAGGTGTAAATGCAGTTATTTGTCGACCGTTTTTTATAAGTTGGATTTTGACGCATTTTCGAATAGCTGAATTCGGCTGCTTTGCTTCAATACCGACTTTCTCAGTGACAATGCCTTTTGCTTGAGCGACACCCCCAAGAGGATCTGATTTTTCTTTTAAATGGAGGACTCTTTTTTTGTATCCTCTATCGTTCCATAATTGTTTTTTTCTTGATTTTTTAAGCTTTCTTGCTGCGTTTATTCCTTTGCCCATAGTTCACCTGTTAAGAGAGAAGTGAGCCAGTATACAGGTTTTGATATTTAAATGCTTAGTTCGAGAAACTCCATTTTTTTGGAAGGAAAGTATCGATTTTTCGGCAATTCTTGTTGCATTGTGAGCACTGAAAACAAATATTTTTATAAGAGATTTTAAATAATAAGATTGCTCTATATTGACATAACAGTATATATAGTAGAGTTTCTATTAATGAAATTAGGGGAAAAATATGAAGAAACATACATACCAAAGAAAGCTTGCGGTAAGTATCATTATTCTTTTTATCGGTATGGGTCTTGCACCTGGCATCACAAATAGTTCGGTGGGTAATGATTCTGGATCAACAGTAGACACAATAGTGTTTAATCAGGAATTCTCTAAACCAGAAATAAGAGACAACAACGAATTTATAGAAATCAAGATAGAACAAGCACAATCTGTTATGACAGATGAAGAAAAACCGATGATGCCTGTTTTTTCGAAAACATATGAAGTACCATTAAGTACAAAGATAACAGATGTAAAGGTTTCACTTTCAGACATAAAAACCATAAAACTTGAAAAACATGTAATCCCAGTTCCAAAGAAACAACGAATTGGATCAGAAATAGTTGATCTGAAAAAAACCGTCAATCAAGCGATATACACAAGTTCTGAACCCTCTCCAAATACATGGTACAGCTACACGACTGGGGCAGGTCTTAATAAAGATAATGATCACGTACTCTTTCTTTCAATACATGTCTATCCTGCTCGATATATTCCTTTAGAAAATACCCTTCAGTATATTGAACATGTGGAATTGTATATAACGTTTGAAGAGCCAGATATTACAACAAAAAATTATGATATATATGATCTTGTTGTTATCGCTCCTGCAGAGTTTTCTGAAAAACTGCAACCACTTATTTCTCATAAAAATAGCTATGGTATAAATACAAATCTTGTCACATTGCAAGAGATTTATAGCGAATATGACGGGCGAGATAACCCTGAAAAAATAAAGTATTTCATCAAACATGCAATTGACGAATGGAACACTCATTATGTACTCTTAGTTGGGGATGTTACAAAACTACCTATACGACATACCTATCCATCATGGTGGGAGCTAGACGTTCTCTCAGATCTTTACTATGCAGACGTCTATGATTCTGAATATAACTTCTGCAGCTGGGATGCAAATGAGAACAATAGGTTTGGTGAGTTAGATCATGACGGTTATGATATCGATGGCGTTGACTTGTTTGCCGATGTTCATGTGGGGAGACTTGCCTGTACCGATGAAAATGAACTTGATGTAGTTATAAAAAAGATAATAACATATGAAAATGAGACATACGATGCAAGTTGGTTCAAAAAAATAATACTTGCAGGAGGTGACACGTTTCCTCCGTTTTATGGAGCAGATAGAGACGTGTTTGAAGGAGAAATTACGAACACGTATGTCGCACAAACTCTTCCTGATTTCCAAACTATTCTTCTTTGGTCTTCCAAGCATTCCCTTAATGCTATAACTTTTAACCGAGCTATTAATCGTGGTGCTGGTTTTTTAAGTTATGCTGGACATGGATTTGAACATGGATGGGGCACCTATAAACCAAATGCAATGCGCGATAAAATGATTCTTTATTACACACCGTTTCTTAATCTTCTCAGAAACAAGGAGAAACTACCCATTGTTTTCTTTGATGCATGCCTTACCGCAAAACTTGATTTTAACATCGCTGATCTTGATGAATATTACCCTACTTTGATACAGTTTCTTGTAAGATTTACGAGACTGGAGTATGATACATCAGTGTTTTATCCATGCTTTGCCTGGAGCTTCATCAAAAAAGAAGGTGGAGGTGCAATAGCAACAATTGGCTCCACAAGAACTGCATATACATGGGTAAATGAACAGGGGGTATTTGGTGGAGCAGGATACTTAGATGTCAGCTTCTTTAAAGCATACGAAGACGGAATAACTGCAGGAGAGATGCTTACCCTTGCACAAAATGACTATATAAATAATGTTGGACTAGATTATTTCACAATAGAAGAATTCATACTTCTTGGTGACCCAAGTCTAATGGTTGGAGGCTATCCCAACTAAATTGATGGAACATTTGGATGGAAATAACACACATTTTTCGTATAAGTCAACAAATTTTGTTACTCCTGTTCTCTTTAAATTTTTACAGGAGTAAGAAATGTAAGAGAAAACTATTTATTTGAAAAAAATATTTAGAATTGGGGGACAAAGTAAAATAAAATTGGGGAGGCTCCTTTAGGTATCTGCTTTCCACTAAAGGCACATTCCTCCTATCCAATGCATCCCGTCCCCCACTTTTACCCTTAAAATTGGTATTTCTTTTAACTGGTTAATTTTTGATAGTTTCATCTACCTTTACGTAACTGTGTAAAAAACGAAAAAGAGGAAGGGTGTAATTAACCCTCTTTTTAGTCAAATAATGCACTGAGTCCTGCTGCAGCTTCTTCTTCAGAAACTTCTTCTTTCTTTTCTTTTTCTTCTTTCTTCTTTTTTTCTTCTTTCTTTTCTTCAGCAGGTGCTGCCTCAGCGGTTTCTTTTGTAGGTGCTGCAGCTGCTACTGCGGCAACTGGTGTAGCTGTCTTTATTGCCTCGTCGATGTTAACTCCGTCAAGAGATGCCACTAATGCTTTGATTCTTGCGTCATCAGCTTTCACGCCAGCAGCAGTGAGAACCTTTTTTACATTGGCTTCGCTAATCTTTTGACCTGCGGAATGAAGAAGCATTGCGCTATATACATATTCCATTGTCGTTTTCCTCCTATGTTAATTTTTTCTTTAAATCATCATCTAATGCATCTTTTGCATTTGCTGCTATTGAAAGCATAGATGCATTTGCCTTTGAAAGTAGTTGTTTTATGGTCTCTTTAGTATAGATATTTTTCTCAAGAGCAAGAATGTGTGCATTACTATGTGCTTTTTGTAGAAGATGCTTTATGGTTGCTTTATTTATCCAGGCTGTTTCTAATGCGAGGCTAAATGCATTTGATGATGCTTGCTGTAATTGTAACATAAATTTATCGAGATCAATATCAAGAACATCTGGTTTGAATATGCTGCCATCTTCAAAGACGGCATTCAGAGTCATACCAATTTCAATAGGAAATATCTCAAGTCGAGTAAGCATTTGTGCAACATCGACAGGTATTTTTTCCCCCGCAGGAACAATTACTTTGTCAGTCTTAATGACGACCTTTCCTTCTTGAATAGCTGCAGGAATACCTGCTTTTTGTAATTCTCCAACAACTGGTCCAGGTTTAAACGGCGTATCTCCTGCTTTTACTTCAATATCATGGGCTGCAATCTCTCCACCTTTTGCAGGGGCCATTGTTCGTGTTGTTTTCATTTCTTTAAAGAGTGTAAAAGGATTCATATCGGTAGCAATGATAACTGCTTGACCATTGATATTCTCTTTTAATCCACTAATTCCTTTAACCTTTTTTTCAGCATCATCCAACGCCCGACAGATAAGTGAATTTTTTGCACAACGAAGTTGCGCTTTCTCTCGGATGTTTTCTCTCATCTTCTGAAGCTGTGGGCCAGGGATGCCTCCGATCTCTGCGATACCGATTATTTTATTTTCTGTCAAAAGATTTGTGAGTTGTTCTATTTCGCCAAGTTTCCATTCTGCTACATGTGCCATATTGTATACACCTCAGATAATCCGTACTGATGGCCCCATTGTTGTTTTAACATATACAGAGCCGATATTCATCCGTCCTCGTTCAAGCTTTGATTCAAGTCTTTTAATGATGACATCGATGTTTTCTGCAATATGTTCTTTATCCATTTCTTCTTTTCCTGCAAT
>JAUWYM010000162.1 GCA_030615845.1 Thermoplasmatota archaeon
CTCTGGAGTTTCAGCGGAATTTGATGTTTTTATTGCAGATAGTTATGTTGGAAGCGGCAGTTTTCCAAAAAGTTTTATTCCTGCACAGTCAAACAGCAAAAAAGACGTGACTCTTACCATATACTATGCTGATGTTGCAAAAGCAGTTTTCGATGGAATTACAGAACGTAACTTTTACCTTTCTGTTGAAGGAGAGGCAAGAGCAAATGTTTTATTTGATCTTTTCACTGTTTCAAGAAAGTTTGTTTCAACGTATTCGTATCCCTAAATGTGAGTAGTGGAATGATTGAAACTAAAAGTCCAACGAGTACTGCATACTCTCCATAAGGAGCAAAATTCAGCCAGATAAGAGAAACAGAACCACCAAACACGAGACTCAAAAAAGCACCTTTGGAAGTTACATGTGTTTTTTCTTTGTAGAAACCAAAGATGATTGGTAGTGTTAAACCAGCAGTAAATATAGTATAGGCTAGCTGTAAAGTACTCAAAATATTATCAAGATAAAGAGCAAGAATCAAAGCACAGACACCAACACCAAGTATACCTACCCGAGAAATATTCACATCTTTTTTATGGATGATATCTATGCTAAGTATCGTTCCGGCAGATAGCAAACATGAATCAGCAGAAGAAAGCATGACAGAGATAAAAGCGGCAAGAATAATACCTGCAAGTAGTGGAGAAAGACCAAACACGGCAGTAGGTATTGCAAGATATACATTTTCAAGACCGGGATGAAGTACTACAGCGGATAACGCAATTACTCCAATTGCAATTGCAAAGATAAATTTAAAAACACCTGAAAACAGTGCCCCGTATCTCGCGGTTTTTTCGTTTTTTGCAGAAAGCAGTTTGGAATAGATATCTGGACCAACGATATGTGGCATAAACATCATAAAAAAGATGGAACCTGCTGCTAGAAATCCGATGTTGCTGTTGACTGGAAATGATAAAGAAATTTCTGATAATCGTCCTAGGTTTGGTAAAGCATCAAGAAAGAGTAACGGTGCGGCAATACAACATATTCCGATAATCATTACAAAAAATTGTATTATGTCGGTATATACAACGGCATATTGTCCACCAATTAGTGTATATGTTATGAAAGCAGCTGTTATTACAACAAGGATAATCTCAAATTCAACAGGAACAATTACAGATAGTATCAGACTGGATGCTTGGATAAGCAGTGAAATCCATGCAATCTCTGTGATAATAATTAAAATTGCAGAGGCTGATCGAACCTTCTCATCATAGAGATGGCCTGTGAGCTCAGGTAACGTAAAAAGCCCTGTTTTTCTCACTTTTCTTGCAAGAAAAAGACCAAGAACGATCAGTCCTAATGCTCCTCCTATATCATACCATAATGCAGGTAGTCCTGAAGCGTAGATACGTCCACCAGCAACAATCGTTGCAGAGCCACCAACTGTTGTAGCAGTGATTGTTGCGGTAATCGCAAACCATCCAAGGCTTCGATCTGCTAGAAAAAACCCTTTTGAGGACTTTATCTTACGGGAAGAATACAGACCAATTGCGATAAGTGCAGAAAGATAGGCTAATAGTATTCCGATAACTAGCTGAGTGTCCATGGAGCGTCTTGATAAAAAACCACTTTATAAGCTTTTTACTAATCTCCCGTTTTATTAATATGATACTCTGGCTAAGAACTTATTTTATAGATCTACCATTTCCTACTTTTTTCAATCCAGGCGTTGTCAACGTCTTCCCGTAACTCTATAGGCAAGGATGGTGTCTCGTCATGATATACACCTTCATCATCTTCCCACCAGATTCGTTTGGTTATGGTTTTACAAGTCTGTTTATCGGTTATTTCAGTCCAGATCTCTGTTTTCATAGTACCATTTTCTCTCTCTTTCATTAGCTTAGTGATCTCGATATAATAATCAGGCATATTTTCTCCCCCAACTACAAATATATAGCGTTAGTCCCTTTAAAAACATATCCTCAAGAGTTTTGTTTCCATAATTATCTCAAACACTATTCTTTCCAACGACAAAAAGGTAGTGTACATATGAAACCATTATTCACAGAACCTATATCTGAAACTTTTTTTCTTGTTCGAAAAGAGCTTGTCTATTGTATCAACAAGAACTACAGATCCTTTAATAGTTTCGCAATTTTTTCTCTTTTCTCTTTTTCATCTGGAAGGGTTATCGATGATTTCCATCTCTTTGACCCATCTGGAAGATAATAACCTCGTGAAATGGAAACAAATTCTCTCTCTTCATTATCACTTACAGCTTTTTTCCTAGCAACTTCAATAAAGTTGTTCTTTCCAAATTTTACTTCCTCGGCTTTTACAGTTTCGAATTCAACCATGTTATACCACTGGAACTGACGTAAAAGGATGGCTGAATTTAAACTTTTGCGCTTTTTACAGTATAATCGTCAATAATTACTCTAATTCATCTGCTCTTTATGATTTACAAATTTGTTATATTTATATGAAAAATAAGGAGAAATTAATGATTAAATTAGAAAACAATTGAAGTATATTTTAATTAAATCAATCCTTTTACCATTATATGTGACATATAATTACTAAAAATTCTTTGATGATTTCCTGTTTTATTATAATGTTTTATTTGTTTTTTTCTCATTTGTCTATTTTCTTTTATTGGATATTTAAAATCTTTCATTCTTTGCTCGTACACAAAGACTTTTGCAATGCTTTGGATTTCATTAAGTGTGTTTTCATCAGGAATTGAGCCTACGATTTTTATTTCTATTTTGTTCACCTCCTCTTGGCTAGTTTTTAACTAGCATGTATACATTTGTCATTCGTGTAATATAAATGTTTTGATTTTTTTAAGAATTTGATGAAATGAGTGGTTGCAGAATGGGAAAAATTAAGCAAAAAATAGATGGAATAACATAGGAAATTTACTGTTTCCACCAATACTATTTAAATACCTTTCGATTGAACTCGCAAAATGCTAAAAAAAGAAAAGTGGGGTTTTTAGAGATCTAGTAGCCAACTGAGAATCGGTCTGGAGGAAAGGAGTTGTTCCAATAATGGAAAACGTTCCATGAGTTTTTCTAGAATCTGAAGTAATATCGAGTCAATGAATGCGTTGTTTTTTGGCATGGTGACAGGTAATGGATCAGA